>JBEBHO010000044.1:0-8041 GCA_040081095.1 Nitrospira sp. | reverse complement strand
TTGCCGTTGCTCTACCCGGTCGGGCTGCCGATCAGGATTTCTCCTGAAGTGCGGGGCGTCTACGACTACATCGATCAATTGCCGGAACGGTCGGTGTTCCTGCTCTCGCTCGATTTCGATCCGGCGTCCAAGCCGGAATTGCATCCGCAGGCGGTGGCGATGCTGCGCCATGCGTTCAAGAAAAATCTCCGGGTGGTCGCGATGACCCTCTGGGTGTCCGGCACGGGCATGGCGGACGAACTGTTGACCAACGTGGCGAACGAATCCGGCAAGCAGCGCGGCACCGACTATGTGTTTCTGGGCTGGAGCCCGGGCGGGACGGCCGTCATCATCAACATGGGGCAGGATCTCTTCAACGCATTTCCCAGCGACTATGGCGGCAAGCCCACCAAGGGACAGCCGGTGCTGGACGGCGTCAACAGTCTGAAGGACGTCACCTATGCGGTGAGTCTGGGTGCGGGGAATCCCGGCGTCGAAGCCTGGTATGTGTTCGGGAAGGACAAATACAAATTTGAGTTGGGCGGCGGCTGTACGGGCGTGATGGCACCGGGCCTGTACCCTTTGTTACGCAGCGGCCAGATCAACGGCCTGATCGGAGGGCTGCGGGGGGCGGCAGAGTACGAGATCCTCATCGGGCAGAAGGGGCGGGCCGTGGCGGGAATGGATGCGCAATCGGCGACGCATGTCGCGATTATCGTGCTCGTGGCGCTGTGTAATATTTTCTACTTCACGTTGAGACGACAGGCGCGCCAACAGGGCTCGCAGGTATAGAGGATGCGAGAAAGTTGTTGTTCCCCTCCTTCGTAAGGAGGGGCCAGGGGAGGTCGAGTCTCACGGTTGCCATGCCGGGTGAGGCCGGGCTTTGCAATCCAGCGGCCAGAGAGTTTCTACCCCTCCTAGCCTCCCCTTACAAAGGGGAGGAAGTGACGGGCGTGTAGGTCTGAAGGCATCCTGAATGGCTAGAGGGTTGGTGTTCGAGACGGTCTGAAGGGCCAACGGGATTTTCGCTGTCTCTTAGAGGAGTGATCGGGGCATGGACGCATCATTGATCGGCGCGTGGGTGGCTACAGGGTTAACCCTGTTCATCTTCTCGTTCCTCTATAAGGATAATCCGCTCTTCAAGCTGGCGGAGAATCTGTATGTCGGCGTGTCGGTCGGCTACACGATCGTGAAGACCTACGACACGGTGATCGTCCATCTGATTTGGAAGCCGATCGTGGACAATCATGAATGGACGCTCTTGATTCCGGTCGCCATCGGTCTGCTCATGCTCACTCGCTATGTGCCGAAGGCGGCCTGGCTGTCGCGCTATGCCTTTGCATTCATCGTCGGAGTGGGGGCGGGACTGGCGATTCCACGAACCGTCTCGTCGTTTATTCTGAAGCAGATGGAAGATACCATCCGGCCGCTGCTCATGCTGGTGCCGGGGGATGGCGTCACCTTTTCATGGAACCTCTTGAATCCGGCCAGCAGCGTCAATGTCATCGTCGTGTTGATCGGCGTGAGCTCCGTGTTGTTCTACTTCTTCTTCTCGGTGGAGCACAGCGGGCCAGGCAAGGCGGTGGCCAGGACGGGCGTGATGTTCCTGATGATCGCCTTCGGCGCAGCTTTTGGTTATACGGTCATGGCCCGCATGTCGCTCCTGATCGGCCGGCTGACCGATTTGATCGAATACTCCGATGCCTCCTACGGGCGGCCGACCTTCTGGCTGGCGCTGGTCACGATAGGCACCCTGATTGCGCTCAGTATGCGGAGCCGAAGTGAGCCGCCGGACTCTCATTAATCTGCCCCCTTTCGTATTGCAGGTAAGGAAAGCCGTCCGTTACAATACCGTTCCATTATGACTACGACGACTACCAAAGACCCCGCGCACTATCCCGCACTGCGGAATCTCCAGTTCTCCCCCATTAAAGAAGGGGAAGAGCAGTACATCGTGCTGTGGGACCCAACCGGCTTGAGCAAGGAACGGCTGGTGCTTCCGCTCAATTACTTTTTCATCATTCAGCATTTCGACGGCGAACATTCCCTCCAGGAAATCGGCGCCCTCTATCTCAAACGATTCGGTGAGTTCTTGCTGCCCGACAAGATCGGGGGGTTGGTGGCCGATCTTGAAGGCAAATTGTTCTTGGAAGGCGAAAAGGCTGAAGCGGCGAAACGCCAGCAGCAGGAACAATACCGGAGCGCGCCGTTGCGGACCGCGGCTTTTGCCGGCCGCGCCTATGAGGCGGACGGGGCAAAGCTGAAGAAGCAGGTTGACGGGTTTTTCACGTCGAAAGAAGGCCCGGACTTCAAACCCTCAGAGAACGCCGGCAAACCGATTAAAGGTGTGGTCGCCCCGACCTACGACCTCAAGCAGGCCGGTCCGATCTACGCGTGGGCGTACAAAGAGCTGCAAGAAGCGACGCAGCCGGATGTGTATGTCGTCATCGGCACCGCCTACGCCGGCCTGGAGAATTTATTTGCGGT
Source organism: Nitrospira sp. (assembly GCA_040081095.1). Classification (GTDB taxonomy): domain Bacteria; phylum Nitrospirota; class Nitrospiria; order Nitrospirales; family Nitrospiraceae; genus Nitrospira_D. Next base: position 5,575 of record JBEBHO010000044.1, on the reverse strand, counting down.
CACCGACAAAGATTTTGAGACGCCGCTGGGCGTGGTGAAGGCCGATCAACCATTGGTGGCGGCGATCCGCGCACGCTTCCCGATCGCATTCGAAGAAGATCTCTGCCACCAGGCCGAGCATGCGATTGAGTTTCAATTGCCGTTTCTCCAGCAGACAATCGGTGACAAGAAGGCTTTTACTATCGTGCCGATTCTCTGCTCCTTTTCGGCGCTCAGTATGGCGGAGACTCCGATACAGCAGTCGGTGGAAGCGTTTCTCGCCGGTGTGCGCGACATCCTCGTATCGTCCGGCCGCAATTATTGCGTCGTGGCGGCAGGAGAGCTGGCTCATTTGGGAATGCGCTACGGAGATAAGGAGCCGCCGACCGATTTTTCCTTCCATCGGTCGATGCAGCACGATTTGGAAATGCTCAAGCCGGTCGAAGAGCTGAAGCCGGAAGAGTTTGCCAGTTACATCATCAAAGAGAACGACAAGCGCCGGATCTCCGGCTTCGCGCCCATCTACTCACTGCTCCGATTGATCCAGGCCGAAAAAGGGCAGGTTCTGCGTTACGACCGCGGGATTACCGATCAATACAATTCGACGGTGACTTACGCCTCGATGAGTTTCTTCTAGGTCCGTTCGCGAGTTCTCCGTTATCCAATTCTGAATAAGAGAACCGCACGGCGCCGGCCCGGTGCTCGCTACACCATGGGCTGGGTGCTGTGCCTTATGGTGACGGCTTCGTCGCGGTCGTGCACCTGCCGGATGACCGTGCGAAGGCTGGAGACCAACGACTGCGACGATCCTTTGATCACATATCCTGCCGCACCCGCTAAGAACGCCGCCGCCATGATTTCAGGTTCACTTCGAGATGTGTGAAAGATCACCCGGCATTCGGGGAGTAACGGGCGAAGTTCCCGCACCGCATCGAGCCCGTTCAGGGCCGGCATGTTGATGTCTGTGAGGATGAGGTCCGGCCGCATCGCCTGGGCGGCCGCGATGAGTGAGTGGCCGTCTTCTGCCGTTCCAACGACGGTGTAGTCGGGTTCCAGAACCGATTGGAGCCAGGAGAGCATGAGCGGTTCATCATCGCAGAGCAGAATGCGGAGACGTTTCATTGGGAACCTCCTGAAGGGGGACAGGCACTGAGCCAGCCATGATCGATGTCACGAGATCTTTGGCGGAATTGACGGCGCGATTGTTTCGCCGTCGAGTTCATGCGCAGCATCACTCCAGTAACTCGCTCCCCTCACGTAGGGGTTGGCCATAGGCATGATTCCCGAGATGTGTTGCATAGATGTATGGCTGAGGGACGGGGAGTTCGTGGTGAATGTCTGTGGAATTAGTCTCAATTGAGAGGTCTTCAATCGTAGGGGAGGGTAAGGAATGGTTGCGCGGCCCTCGTGGTTTCCGTAATCGAACGGGAATGGTTGTCGCATGGCGGTTGGCGCGGATAACGGCGTCTTCAAGCGCGCCACAGTTGAGGCAGCGTTCGCAGTCGACCCGTTCAGTCGAGCTCATGCCGTTCGCTTCAAAGAGGCGCTCGTGCACCAATAGTCCACCGCATCGCATGCACAGTATCATGGCGCTAGCCTCCCCCCGGCGCGGTACTCGCGCTCGTCAAGGCACAGATCTGATAGTCCCACGGGAGAGGGATCACCTGGATGACGTGTTCCTTCTCCAGGCGGTTCAACGCTCTCAAGAGGTTGATCCATCGACAGTCGGGGAGTTTGGTGGCGAGAGCGGTGAAGGTGAGTATTCGTTCCCGATCAACTAACTCGCGGATTCTTTGCTCGATCGCTGCGGATAGGATGTCGGTGCCATTCGGTTGCATGGAGGCTGCTCCGTGGGGTGGCTAAGCCGATGACGATTGTTTAAATTTGCAAGACGTAGTCCATCGTCAAACATCAACAGGGTGGGTCAATTCAGCCAGTTTCACTTGAATGTTGGGAAGCGTTCGATAGTGCGGTCTATGAGGAGTGGAATTCGCACGGTGCGCGTCGAGCGAATTGGCTCATCTCGATGTCGCAATGGATGAAACTCGGGGTGGTGCTCCCGCCGGTTTTCGTTCGGCGCGAAATGGGAAGAAGGCGCGATATCTGTTTGCCGGAAGGAAATCTGTGTGATGACAGAAAACGAGTTGAGGTTATACCCGTTGACCCGTGGGTACATCGATCTCGACGGATGCTGAGAGTCAGATGCGGATGGAAGAGGGTGAATGCAAAAACCGGAACAGGAGGGGCCGGTCGATCGATTATGAAACCAGGCCCCATGTGCTCCAGAGCAACACACCGGCAACGGCCAGCATGATCCAGGCTAATTCGCGGTCACCGACCGATTTCACCAGCTCTTTCATGGCATCCTCCTCGTGAGTGATAGTCACCGTCTGCCGTTTTAGATAGCAAAGCCGGTGCCGTTACTGCCGGCTCGATTTTTGGCCATATTTCTCTTGAGCGGTTGACAATTCGAGCGGATTCGCACGGTTCGCACTGTGCGGTCAGGGGGTGGGACAGCGATGGTAAGACGATAGAGAGGGAATGCGGAATCGGCGGATTCCGCTAATGTCTTCTGGAATCGAACGACTGTCTCCTGTGGTCCTCTTCGACATCTAAGCGGAGCCGGGATGGGCTGCGTTCCCCTTCCGGCCCCAACAATCCTGACCCTGGACCGATGGAGGGAGTCAGCGGGGAAGCTGAGATTCCCAGGTCGGGACTGTGCCGGGGAACGTAGGAGCGGGGAGTATGGTCGAAGCGCTCGGGCATCACGGCTGAATCTGCAGGCGTCTGGCTTCTGTGGGATGGCCGCCAGGTGCCTGGCTCGTGGTCCATCCGGCTCGCTCGCGCATGTTCGCGCGCGAGCGGCAAGTCGTTCAACTCATCGCTGCTTGCGACCACGAGATTGTGGGTCATCACCTCTTTCGCCATCGCTTCTGCGGTGGGGAGCTCGTCCGCATAGACATCGGTGGTGTATTCCGCCGTCGAGGGTGAGGCGGTCGAGGACCACACGGATTGACCGGATTCTCCGATATTGATCTGTGTGACGGTGGAGAGGCCCGGCCTGATCGGATGCTCCCTAAGCTCCTGTTCGGGCAATGCGATGCGGACCGGGACCCGTTCAACAATATGGATAAAGTTTCCCGTGGCATTGTCCGGGGGCAATAGCGCGAAGGCGCTTCCGCTGCCCGGCACGAGCCCTTCAACCGTGCCGTGAAAGGTATGCTGCGATCCATAGAGGTTGACGTTGACCAGCGCCTGCTGTCCAGGCCGGACGTGCTGCAGCTCGGTTTCGCGCAGATTCGCCTCGACCCATAAATGGTCCAGCGGAACGATCGTCATGAGTGGCGCGCCGGGATGCACGCGATCGCCGACCTGCGCTTTCCGTTTCGCCACATAGCCGGATATCGGGGCTTTGATCTGTTGGCGCGTGTACTCCAGATAGGCCTCGATGAGCTGGTGCTTGGCCAGCTCGACGGCCGGGTGCGCCATCACGGTCGTGCCCCCCACCTGCGCATCGAGCGTATCGAGTTCCGCCTGTGTTTCCCGCACGTCCGCTTCCAACGATAGAATTTTGTCGGAGGTGTTTTGTAGGATTTGTTTGGAGACCGCGCCGCTCGCGGCTGCTGTCCGATAGCGCGCCAGATCGTGGAGGGCCAGATCCAGACGGGCGGACCGCGAGGCCAGTTTTTCCGCCAGCTGCTTTCTGGTCATGAACAGGGCGGCGATGCGCCGGACTTCTTCTCCGAGGCGGCCGCGCGCGCGCCCGAGCGCGGCATAGGCCTGATGTTCGTCGAGACGGATCATCAGGTCGCCGCGATTCACAAATTGCGTTTCCTCGGCCAGCACCTGCGTGACAATGCCGGAGGCTTGAGCGGCGACCGGGACGAGATTTCCTGTGACATAGGCGTTGTCGGTGCGGACCCAGAATCGTTCATGCGTCACCCAGTAGTTCAGATAGCCGACCGTGGCGATCAGCACGAGTCCGGCCACGATCAGCAGCCGGCGGTTCCGGCGGGCGCGGATGGCTTTGGGGTGGATCCGGGTAGAGCCCGGCGTCGGCGCCGGCGGCGTATGGGATGGAGTCGGTGTGGTCGTCATTGTGCACTCGGGTTATGTTGTGGTCGTTTTTCGATGTCTTGATTCTTATAGCCCCCGCCCAGCGCTTCGATGAGATCGACCGCCGCCACCAGCTGATCGCTTTCCAGTGCTTTCAGGGCATATTCCTGCTCCAGCACCGGCTGGCGATGCCGCAAGACTTCGCGGTCGTCGTCCAGGCCGGTCACGAGCCGCACTTTCGCCAATTGCCAGTCTTCGCCGAGAGAGGTCATCAGGCGTTTGTGCGACTCAATCATCTCGCGCGTCGATTGCCAGGCACTGAGACTGTCCGCCACGTCGCGCATCGCATCGAGCAGCGTTTCATTGTAGAGCTCCACGGCTGAGTCGTATTCGGCTCGTTGCGCCGCCAATTCTCCCCGCAGCCGGCCGCCCTCGAACCAGGGCATGCGCAGCCCCGGCGCAAAGCCATAGGAATTGCTCTGGCCGCTGAACAGCAGGTTGGACAATTTATCGGCGTGCCTCATCAGCGTCAACGCGTTGAATCCTACGAACGCGGTGAGATCGATCGTGGGATAAAATTGGGTCTTGGCGACCTTGACCAGCCGTGCCGCGGCGTCGGCCCGGTAGAGGGCCGCAGCCAGATCGGGGCGATGGATCAGCAGCCCGATGGACAGATGATCGGGGGCCGCAATCTGTTCGGGAATCACGACGACCGGTTTGGTAAACAGGTGCAGCGCGTAGTCGGGGCCTTGACCGACGAGCCGTGCGAGGACATGGCGTTGCACGTCCAGCTGGTCGCGGAGGCCTGCCTGTCGTTTGAAGGCCGCTTCATAGTCCGCTACGGCGATTTTCACCGGCTGCTCATTATCCAGGCCGAGACGAAATCGGGTCTCCGCGAGAGTACGCAGACTCTGGCGGATGGAGACCAGGGTCTTCACGATGCCGAGCTGTTGCTGAATGGCTTGTCCTTTGAAGTAGGACCGCGCCATGGCGGCGGTCAGCCGCAGGCGCACTTCGGCCATTTCGGCCTCTTCCGCGGCCGCCTGTCCCAGCGCCGCTTCGACCGTGGCCCGATTCTTCCCCCAGAAATCGAACTCGTACCGGAAGCTCAGCGGATTGACGATCCCCAGCAGAATCTTGTCTCCCGCCACTTTCGGATTCAGGACCGCAAACACACCGTGCTGCGAAATGCGTTCATGGGTCAGCGAAGCATCGGCTTCCAGAAACGGCAGGAGCCGCGCGCCTTCCACCTTCACCAGCGCCTCCGCTTCCCGCAAGCGGGCCGATGCGCGCTTGAGGCCGGGATTGTCCTTGAGCGCCGCGTCGATGAGCCCGTTCAATTCCTGATTGCCGAATTGCGTCCACCAGCGATCCTCCGGCCATTGCTGGAGCCGGCTTGCAACTTCAGCCATGGTCTCTTGCATTTCCGGCGGCTCGATCAGCTCGGCGGGAGGATTCCCCGGCGGAATCCAGGCGCAACTGCCGAAGAACAGCGCGCCGGCGATGCCGAGAATGACTCGCAGCCGTGGTGCCGTGATGA
>JBEBHO010000192.1:0-8066 GCA_040081095.1 Nitrospira sp. | reverse complement strand
TAACTTCAGCCGCTTCTTGTGTCTCGCTCTTGTTTTCGGTCCACCTTTTGCGCGGGGCATGACTCAATACTCCTTTTATCCGTGAGGGTCGCTCTTCGAAGCTTAGTTATACGGCAATAGGCGGTTCAAAGACAAGGTGGAAGTGGCATCTACTACGGCGGTACCGCTCAATCGCCGCTTTTGGTCACTCTTCTTGTGGCTCAGTAAATGACGCTTTCCGGCCTTCCGGCGGACAAGTTTTCCGCTTCCGGTACGGGAAAATCGCTTTTTGGCCCCTTTGTGTGTCTTGGCTTTCGTTTTCATCTCATCCGTCCTCTCGGTTTGTACACAACGATTTAGCGACTAATTCTTGGGCGCCACGATCATGATCAGGCTGCGGCCTTCCATGCGCGGGGCGTATTCAATGGTTCCAGTCTCTGTCATTTCGGCGATCACCATGTTCATGAGCGACCGGCCCATCTCCTGATTGGCCATTTCACGGCCACGGAACGTCAACGTGACTTTGGTCTTGTTTCCGTCAGCCAGGAATTCCTTGATCTGGCGGATCTTGATGCCCAGATCGTGCTTATCTGTGCGTGGCCGAAGCTTGATTTCCTTGACCTGCGTGGACTTCTGATGGCGCCGGTTCTGGTGATCCTTCTTGCTCAGCTCAAACTTGTATTTGCCGTAGTCCATGATCCGGCAGACCGGCGGTGCTGCGGTGGGAGCGACTTCCACCAAGTCGTAGCCTCCCTCCTGGGCCTGACGCAACGCGTCGGGCGTCTGGAGGATCCCCAGCTGCTCACCTTCCGGACCGATGACTCGAACCTCTCGCACTCGGATTTCGCGGTTCACGCGCAGTTTGGGGACGATAACCCACCTCTTAGTGTGTTGGTTGTAGCTCCGGCTGCGCGCGCGTGACGTCATTCCTGAGAAGATCGATCACTGCAGCCCCTGTCATATTGCCGAGATTCGCGCCGCTCCGCCCTCTGACGGACAGCATGCCGCTCTGGACTTCTCGTTCCCCTGCTACGAGCATATAGGGGACCTTGGCTTTTTCCGCCTCGCGGATTTTAAAGCCGATTTTTTCGTTGCGGAGATCTGCGTCGGCCCGAAAGCCGGCTGCCCTCAGCTGAGCGACGATCGAATTCACATACTCGCGCTGATTGTCGGTAATCGCCATGACCACGGCTTGGACCGGCGCCAACCAGGTCGGGAATGCGCCGCCAAAGTGTTCGACGAGAATGCCGAAGAAGCGTTCGATGGACCCCATCAAGGCCCGATGGATCATGATGGGCTGGTGCGATTTTCCATCCTCGCCAATGTAGCTGAGTTCAAACCGTTCCGGATTATTGAAGTCGACCTGAATGGTGGAGCATTGCCAGGATCGGCCGAGGGCATCCTTGATCTTAATATCGATCTTCGGTCCGTAGAAAGCGCCGCCGCCTTCATCCAGATGGAAGGCTAGTCCACGACTCTTGAGCGCGGCTTCCAGCGAACCTGTGGCAAGCGTCCAATTGTCATCCGACCCCACTGACTGCTCGGGCCGGGTGGACAGGAAGATTTCAAAATCCACGAAACCGAATGATTTCAAAATGAAGAAGGTAAAGTCCAGCACTCGGCTGACTTCATCTTGAATCTGATCGGGACGACAGAAAAGATGCGCATCGTCCTGGGTAAATCCCCGGACCCGCAAGAGGCCATGGAGGACGCCGGTTCGTTCGTACCGATAGACAGTGCCCAGCTCTCCGTAGCGGATGGGAAGATCCCGATAGCTGCGAAGATGGGACTTGTAGATCATGATGTGGTACGGGCAGTTCATCGGCTTAAGCTGGTAATCGCTGCCCTCCAACTCCATCGGGGGGAACATATTGTCCCGATAGTAATCGACATGGCCGCTGGTCTTCCAGAGATCGAGTCGCGCAATATGGGGCGAATACACGAGGTCGTAGCCGTCTTTAATGTGCTGTTCACGCCAGAAGTTCTCGATCAACAGGCGCACCAGAGCGCCCTTGGGATGCCATAAGACCAAACCCGGTCCGATTTCATCCTGGACGGAAATGAGGTCGAGTTCTTTTCCGACTTTGCGATGGTCGCGGCGCTTGATCTCTTCAAGTTTCGCGAGGTGTGCGTCCAGTTCGGCCTGGGTCGGGAAGGAGGTTCCGTAAATCCGTTGCAACATCGGATTCCGCTCATCCCCTCGCCAGTAAGCACCGGCGGTCGTCAGGAGCTTGAACGCGCCAACGTGACCGGTGGTCGGGAGATGGGGGCCGCGACAGAGATCGACAAACTCGCCCTGGCTATAGGCTGAGATGGGCTCGCCGTCCGGGAATCCTTGGATCAGCTCAACCTTGTAGGCTTCTCCACGGGCTTTGAAAAATTCGATAGCTTCCTGCTTTGACAGCTCTTTCCGCGTGACGGGCAGTTTCCGCTTGATAATTTCACGGGCGCGAGCTTCAATTTTTTCCAGGTCTTCAGGCGTGAACGGACGCTCGAAGGCGAAATCATAAAAGAAGCTGTCTTCCAGTGCCGGCCCAATAGTGAGCTGTGCCGTGGGGAATACTTCTTTTACGGCCTGCGCCATGATGTGGGTGCTGCTATGGCGAAAGACCCCTCGTCCTTCTGCCGTATCAAAACGGATCGGTTCTAGGACCGCATCTTCGGTCAGCGGACGTGACAGATCGACCACGAGGCCATTGACCTTGGCGGCGAGGATATCTGAACCGACCGGCAGGCCGCAGGCCTTCAGTGCTGCTCCTACAGTCTGGCCCTTTTCGAGGTCCTGGCTGTTCCCGCCTTTGAGAGTGATCTTCATCCGTTCCAGTGCTTTACTTATCCAAACAAAAACAACAAAGGCATTCCGCCGCCATAAGGCAAACGGATGCCTCTAGCCGGAATGGTAGGCGCGGACGGTCTTGAACCGTCGACCTTTACCGTGTCAAGGTAACGCTCTCCCCCTGAGCTACGCGCCTATTGTCCGGGTGCGCATGCTAATATAGCCCTGCCCACACTGTCAAGAAAAGCAAAAGAGAAAGCGGTCTCCTCCCGCTGTTCCTGGAAGGCACCGCCTTCTCTCGTGTTATTAGGATAAGAACCCCGCCGCTACTTGACGGCGGATCGCAATTCCTTTCCCGCAGAGAATTTCGGGACCTTGGCGGCCGGAATCTTGAGCGATTCACCGGTGCGGGGGTTTCTACCCATCCGCGCCTTCCGCTTGGAAATTGTAAAGGTGCCGAAGTTGACCAGGGAGACTCGCTGCCCTTTTTTCAATGAGGTAGTGACGGCTCCGGTAAAGGCCTCCAGTGCCGTGCCTGCTGCGACTTTGGTGATTCCTGCTGAGGCTGCCATCTTCGCAATCAGCTCTTCCTTCGTCATCAGTCCCCTCCTTGGTTATGAATGAATGAGGATGCCGAACGCCTGAAGCCTTTCCCATTGCACAGAGGCGGAGCCTCCCGATGCACAGCGGTCCTACAAGGTGCGTGTGGCCTTTGCCCGGCTTCGCTTCAGTGGAATATGCAGATCGGTAATCTTCTTTCTCAACGTGTTCCGGTTCAGCCCTAACAATTCTGCCGCTTGGATTTGATTGCCTTGGGTTTCCCGCAGAGCTGAGGAGATCAGGGGGCGCTCGACGGCTGAAATCAGCATTGGATGAAGGTTCTTGGCGGCGCCGTTATGCATTCCCTTGACGAAATCGCCCATCTTCTGGTCGAGAAAGTCTTCCAGTGAGAGATCGTGGCCATTGTTTTTAGGGGAGTGCTCACGGTGCTGACTCATCATGCGAATCATGACCGGTGCCCGCTTAAGGATGGCTCGTGATCCTGTGATCACCAACGTGTGCGATGGGTCTATATGCGTCGAAAGCACCTGGGAAACACCGTCCTGCCCCGGACGAGATTCCAGAACGGCCACATCAAATGGCCGTTTGGGTAGATCTTTCGGCAGCGAAGCCGCATCGTGAGCCACTGTCAGAGCAGCATCTTTGAATATGGCCTTAAACTGAGCCTGGACATCGGCGTCCGTTGTCAGCAACAGAATAGAAATAACCGATGAGGGAACGGACATGCAGGCACCATGCGAAGAAGAGGGCGGAATTATTGCCCAGGGCCGACATGATGTCAATTGGATATTTCCCTTGTGCGAGGCTGATCATTAGGCGAAACGAGAAATGACAAAAAGTAGAAGCCTCTCTCATGCAGTTTCTATCTGAGGAATCCTGCCCCTCATGAGTAGATGTGAGGTGCATGGAAGTTGACCCGCCCTCGAATAACTGTAATGAGGTTTGTGAAATTTGAAGGGGGCGATTGGTCGCTTGACAGTGAGGATCGTGGAAATGTATATCCTTTCATGATCAATTCCTACCGGAATTATCAAGAATGAAAGTGTCGCATCGAGCAACGTACGGAATCATGGCTGCCGTTGACCTTGCTATGAATGGGAAGGAAGTCCCTATTCAGGCACGGGCCATTGCGAGGCGGCAATCCATCCCTGTGCGATTTCTTGAGCAAGTGCTGCATGCTATGAAGAAAGCCGGTCTGGTCGATAGCACGCGAGGCGCACAAGGAGGATATCTCCTCTTGCGTTCACCATCTGAACTGTCTGTGGCCGATCTGCTTGAGGCCCTTGATGGACCGGTGTTTCATGATGCCTCGCATAATGGCATCGGGCAGAATCGGCGCGACACGAGAGAACATCTCTTGCTTGGGACGGTGTGGGAGAAAGTCCATCAGGCCGAGCGGAACGTGCTCGCAGCGATTACAATAGACCAGCTGGTCGAGCGCCAACGAGCGATCGATCAGCAGCAGAATCCCATGTATCACATCTAAATTGGATTGGCGGTGCCGGTGACAGGGTCGCGTGCCTGTCAGGGCAATGGAGAAATATCTATGAGCCCCCAAGATCAGCTGACCATACCGGAGATCAAAACCTCTCCGATTCCTCCCGCGCTGCTGGAGGAAATCGAAACGTTTGAAACGGAAGCCCTTCGTACCATGGCGGGGGAAGTCTCGAACGATCTCTTTAAGCCGTTCCGGTTGCAATACGGGATTTATGGACAGCGTCAGCCTGGTGTGCAGATGGTCCGCATCAAAATTCCGTTCGGGGGGATCTCGGCGAATCAGCTCCGGCGAGTTGCTGAGTTGGCGGATCGCCATGCCACCGCCGTCGGGCATGTCACGACGCGCCAGGACATTCAGATGCATTTTGTGGAATTGAAAGACGTGCCGACCATCATGCGCGGCCTGGCCGAGGTTGGGCTGACGACGCGTGAGGCCTGCGCCAATACGGTTCGTAACGTAACGGCCTGCCATCTGGCTGGGGTCTGCCAGGGGGAAGTCTTCGATGTGACGCCCTACGCGAAGACCATCGCCTATCATTTGTTGCGGAATCCGTTGAATCAAAGTCTGCCGAGAAAGTTCAAAATCGCGCTTTCCGGGTGCAAGCAGGACTGCGCACTGACGCCGATTCATGACGTCGGGTTACTGGCTGCCAAACGTGCCGACGGGACCATCGGGTTTCGTATGGTGGCAGGCGGTGGCTTGGGTTCGGCCCCGCGTATCGCGCAGGTCCTTCGTGAATTTACTCCGATGGAAGAATTACTGCCAAGTATCGAAGCCGTCATTAAGGTGTTCGATACGCTCGGAAACCGCAAGAACCGAAACAAAGCCCGCATGAAATTCGTTATCGAAAAGCTGGGCTTCGATGAATTTAAGCGGCGCTGGGAAGCCGCCTACGAATCGATGGGCTATGCGAAACCGTCGCACGAGCCGATCAAGCTGCTCACCTATGCGGACGAGCCTGTACCGCTCATTATGCCGACGCGGAATGGATCCGGCCCCTCGTCGTCGAATGGTAATGGCTCTGGTCACGGCATCGGTCATGAAACACCCTTTGAAATGTGGAAGCGGACGAACGTCGTCAAACAGAAACAGCCCGGCTATGTCACAGCAGCGATCAAGCTCTTTATGGGCGATCTGACCTCTGAGCAAATGCTTGGCGTGGCGGATCTTGCCGAGCGGTATGCCAACGGGAATATTCGAACCACCATCAATCAGAACATGGTGATCCGGTGGATCCCGGAATTGCAGATCGCATCGCTGCACGCGGATCTAGTCGCGCAGGGGCTGGCCGATCCGGGAGCGGAACTTGTCGAAGACATCATCGCCTGCCCCGGAACCGATACGTGCGGTCTGGGCATTACGTCATCCAAGGGGCTCGCGCGCGCATTGGGCGAAGTGTTCCCGGCCGGCCGTGTGCCCGAAGATCTCTCGGACGTCAGTATCAAGATCAGCGGCTGTCACAACTCCTGCGCGCAACACCACATCTCGACGATCGGATTGCATGGAGTCGGAAAGCGGTTAGGGGAGCACGTCGCGCCGCACTATGAATTGCATCTGGGCGGCCAAGTCGATGGTACGCCGAAGATCGGGCAGATGACGGTCAAGCTGCCCGCGAAGTCCGTGCCGGCGGCCCTATCGCATCTTGTCGCCGTGTATCGGCGGGATCGCTTGCCGAATGAAAACCTCTCCGCCTTCATCGCGCGCGCCGGGAAAAATAAACTCAAGGACGAACTGATTCCCTACACCATCGTTCCTGCCTATAAGGACGATCCTACCTTCTATTATGACTGGGAAGGTGAAGCAGAATTCATTCTTGAGGATTTGGGTCCCGGTGAATGTGCAGGTGGTGCACTGGAGATGATTGAGAACGGGATTCTCGAAGCAGACCAGGAGCTGTATCAAGCCAAGTTGCTGGTCGAGAACCATCAGTATTCGGTGTCGGTGAATAAGTCGTATCGTGCCGTGCTGGCGGCGGCCAAAGCGATGTTGGTCACAGAGGGTCTTGAGCCCTCGACCGACTCGGAAACGTTCATTGAGTTTGATAGCCGGATTGCGCAGAAGGGGGTCATCCCTGCGCAGTATCGCGAACTCAATAAGAAAGTAGGCGATCTCGGTCCTAAGGATACGACCGCGGAGTCGGCGCGTGAAAAGATGGTGTTTGCGAAGGGGTTCGTCGATGCGTGCCGTGCTGCGACGGACCAGATGGGAAAAGACCTCAAGCTTGCGCCAGCCCAAGAGGCGGGGATTCCTGTGAAGGAAGTGGTTGCGGCGGTACCGGTTGCCCCAGCCGCTCCTGCACCAACCGGGGCGCCGGTCTACGATCTCCGCGGTGTCGCGTGCCCGCTGAATTATGTGAAGACGAAGCTCAAACTTGAGATGATGGATGCGGGTGAAAAGCTTGAAGTCTGGCTGGACGCCGGGGAGCCGATCAAGAATGTCCCGATGAGCTTGAAGAACGACGGGCATCTCGTGCTGCTTCAGGAAGCGTTGGAGCCGGAGGCCGCGCATTATCGCGTCCTCGTGGAAAAAGTTGAAGGTTAAGGGAGTCAGATCACGATCATGACCAGCGGCGGAAGTCCAGAGATGGTGCCGGAACTGAAACGCGCGAGCGACGCGTTCGAATCTCAGCAGCCGCAAGATGTGTTGAACGACGCGATCAAGCGGTTTGCCCCGAAGATTGTCGTCGCCTGCAGTTTCGGTGCGGAAGACGTGGTGCTGGTCGATATGGTGCATCGCATCGATCCCACGATTCCGCTGTTCTATTTGGACACGGAATTTCTGTTTCCTGAAACCTACGCGACGCGCGATCGCATCATTCAACAGTATGCGCTGAAACCGGCGCAGGTCATTCAGGTGCAGTCGTTGCTGACGCCGGATCAGCAGGCGGCGCAACATGGTCCGACGCTCTGGTCGACCGAACCGGATCGCTGCTGCCAGTTGCGGAAGGTGGAACCGCTGACGCGTGTCTTGAAAGGGTATGACGCCTGGATTACCGGCATTCGCCGGGATCAGTCGCCTACGAGAGCCAACGCGGGTTTGATCGAATGGGACAGCAAGTTCCAATTGGTCAAAGTGAATCCGTTGGCGCGCTGGACCTGGGCCGACGTCTGGACCTACATCAAGGTCTACGAGGTTCCCTACAATCCATTGCACGATCAGAATTATCCGAGTATCGGGTGCACCCATTGCACCGCTCCGGTGGCGCCGGGTGAAGATCCGCGTGCCGGACGTTGGAAAACTTTTACCAAGACT
>JBEBHO010000058.1:0-8118 GCA_040081095.1 Nitrospira sp. | reverse complement strand
CCGCGATGGTCAGCGCGCGTGCAAAAGCCTGTTCCGGCTTGATGATCACCTCCGCCGGCGCCGCACTCCATTGCTGCCAGAGCGGCACCAACTCCTCAGTCGGGGTCGCACGCATTCCTGGATAGCGCGTGAAAATCACGCGTCGGGCGCCACAACCGGAAAAGTGAGCGATCAGTTTCTCCACCTCTTTGTCTCGTGAGACCCCCACGACGAGCACCCGGTCGCGGCCCTCGAACACGGTGCGGACGAGGTTCGCCAGACTAGCCGCTGCCATGGCATTGTGCGATCCGTCGATCACGACCGTCGGTCGGCCTGGAAATACTTCGCAACAGGCGGGGAGGCGGACTGTCCCCAATGTCCGACGGACTTGGTCCTCCGTCAGCGCCGGAATCAGTTTCCGTTGATGCAACGTCTGGAAGGCCGCCATGGCATGCGCCGCGTTCGTCGCCATGAAGGCCGCCGGGCAGTTGAGCGTGACATTCTTCCAGATGGTCTGATACACACGAATTGAGCAGGTTCCGCGATATCCGGTCCGCACAAATCCGCTTACCTCGTAATCATGTCCCAGCAGATAATCATGGCCCATCAGGCACACCGGTGCATCGAGTTGGGCTGCGCGCTCGAGGATCACCGCCTGAGAGCCATCCTCCATCGCACCCACCACCACCGGCACCTTCGGCTTGATGATGCCGGCCTTTTCGAACGCAATCTGTTCCAAGGTCTCCCCCAGCAGATCCATATGGTCGAAGTCGACGGTGGTGATGACGCAGACCTCCGGCAGGATCACGTTGGTTGCGTCGAGTCGGCCTCCGATACCGACTTCGATGACGGCCCAGTCGACGTGCTTGGTCCGAAACGCGCAGAAGGCGGCAACCGTGAGCAACTCGAAGTGGGTCAGCTCTTTTCCTGTGTCCGCAAGGAGCGGACGAAGCTCATTGAAGGCCGCCACGAAGGTCTGCTCACAGACCGGCGTACCATTCACATCGATCCGTTCGCACAGCCGCTCGATATGCGGACTTGTGTAGAGGCCGACACGCAGCCCGGTCGCGCGCAACAAGGCTGCCAGCATCCGGCTCACGCTGCCTTTTCCTTTGGTCCCTGTCACATGGATGGTCCGGAACGCCCGATCCGGTCTCCCGAGCGCCTCGACGCAACGGACCATTCGGTCGAGTGTGAAGACCCGTTCAGCGGAGATCTGCCGATCAGCCTCATAGTTGAGACGGCTATCCAGCAGGGTCTGCACGTCGGCCAGCGACCGGAATGGTTCGTCCAGGGAGACGTGAACTGATTCACTGACGGGGTTCATAGCTCTCCGTCATGACGATTGCCCCGGCCTAAAGCCACTCGTCGATTTCCTGTCTGTCTTGCCGGTCCCGTGACTCATAGGGTGCGTCGGCTGCGTTTGCGAAGCGGCCCCTTACCGTAGGGTTTCATCACAGGCCCTCCTTGTTTGATAAATTGCCGAGCACTGAGGCCTTTATTTATACGACAGCGTTGAAGACAACAGGCTGTGCGAGTTGGCGGCAATAGCCTGCCAGTTCCAAGGAGCCGGTGACTACAACGAGCCCCTGCGGCCCTGCTTCCCGCACGGCCCTCTGAAACGCATCAGCGGGGTCGTTCACCATCTCCGCCGCAGCCGGCGTGCAGGATCGCCAGATAGCGGCCAGATCCTGAGAGGCGACCGCGCGATTCTCGGGATACCGGGTGAAGATGGCGTGGTCAGCTCCTGCACCGGCCAGATGCCGGATGATTGTGTCGACTTCTTTCTCTCGCGGAAGAGCGATGAGCAGGATCGTTCGGCGGCTGTCACGGATGCTTCGGATCGTCGAGGAGAGAGTGGCGGCAGCCGATGCATTGTGAGCCCCGTCAATGACGATCGTCGGATCTCCGGCCAGCACTTCGCAACAGGCTGGCAGCCGAACGTGCTCGAAGGTCTTGCGTATCGTGGCCGTATCCAATGTGGCGACCAGCCCGCGGCGCCGGAGGACATCGTACGCCGCCAGCGCATGGGCTGCGTTGGTGGCCATAAACGCAGCCGGGGAGTCGATGGTGATTCCTTCCCAGGTGGTGTCACCGACTCGAATCGTACACGTTCCCTGATAGCCGACACGGACGAAGTCGGTGGCTTCGTATTCGTGCCCGAACGATACAACCGGCGCCTTCAGTTGCTCCGCGCGGGAGAGCACCAGCGACCGGGGCCCGTCCTGCATGGGCCCGCACACGACCGGGGTGAAAGGCTTGATAATCCCGGATTTCTCTGCCGCGATCTGTTCGAGGGTGTCTCCGAGGATCTCCATGTGATCGTAGTCCACGTTCGTGATGACCGAGACCTCCGGCGCGATCACGTTCGTCGCGTCGGCTCTCCCGCCGATCCCGACTTCCACCACGGCATAATCGACGTTGGCAGCGCGGAATGCGAAGAAGGCGGCCACGGTGAGGAATTCAAACGGGCTCATCAAGACGCCGGCCCCGTCCATCAGCGGCTTGAGCTGGTTGCAAGCATTCACCAGCTCCTGATCGCTGAGGGGGTGGCCGTTGATAGAGATCCGTTCTCGAAACTGCCCGAGATGGGGGCTGGTATAGAGTCCGACTTTCAGGCCGCCGGCCTGGAGAAGCGCCGAAGTCATGCGGCTGACGCTGGTTTTGCCGTTGGTGCCGGTAATGTGCACGGACCGATAGGCCCGATCCGGACGATCCAGAGCCTGAAGACTCCCGGCGATCGCTCCGAAATTCACGGTGCCATCCGAGGGCCGTCCGCGCAGCATGCAGGCGGTGTCGAGTTCGCGAAGAAAATCCGTAATCTCCTGGTACGAGGAGAAGGCGACGGCCCAGTATGGCGGATCCTTCTTCAACTCCCTGTCCGGCATAGACCCCTCATGCGCGCGCAACTCCGGCTGTCCGGAAAGACTTATGCCTGCCCGACCTCGATGTCGACGATTTGACCGGCGGTCTCCACGGTAACGATGTCCCACCCGCCTGCGCCGTCGTAGCGGTAGTAGGATTGCGTTGCAGGCTCCAGGACGATCAGCCGAAGCCAGTGATTATGAAACAGCGTCTCCAGAAGCGGCTGTCTGGCGATGATGGCATACACTCGCGACCGGGGCGCTTCGATGATCGCGGTGAGACGCAGCGGGTCGTGATAGGGCATGGCGCCGTTCATGACCGACTGAACAGGCAGTCCCATGCGGAGATCGCTCTGGTTGCCGGTCATGACGCCAATCCGGCCGGTGACGTTGTGGTACACCTTGCTGCCGCTTCCGTAGGTCTCAGGCGCCACGGTGGAGAAATAATATTCGCTGTTGATCCATTGGGCCACGATCAACGGTGCCGTCATGATGATTTCGAGTAATTTTCCGTCCGGATCGGCCGCATGGTCATAGGAATGGAGAAATGCGCGGCCTTCCAGGCTGTGGCCGGTCGTCAAGCGGCGGTTTCCGATAATGAACCAGCTGTTTCTGGCAAGTCCCCATTCCGGACGGACTTGAGCCCAGTCGAGGCCGCGCCGTTCGATTGCTCGAAGCGCTGTACTCCGTGCCGGCTCCGCCGCATCGCCCGGTAGTCTCGCATACCGTTCCAGGGCCGCCTCGGCGCCGGCCATCGCAATGTCCTCCAATATCTGGGCTAGCTCTTTCCGGTGTGTGGAGGGCACGTCCACCAGGTCACCGACGGAGAGACGGTCGGTGGTGGTGTCGTGGCGTGCCGCGACGAAATGGGTATCGCCGGGAATGACAAAGCCCCGCTTCGCCAGGAGCGCTCGAACTTGCGGCCGGTTGGCGATGGTCGCAAACACCCGGGCGTTGGGCAGGCCTTGGCTGCCGCCGCAGGCGCCGCAGTCGAGCGCCGATTCATAGGGGTTGTTCTGAGAGGTGCTGCCATGCCCGCAGAGAAAGACGAGCCGTGCGAACGCGGAGGTAAGCCCCATCAATCGCAGCGAGGTTTCCACATAGTACGCCTGCTCGCTGGGGGTGAATCCGGTGCGGGTAATGCGGTCGATTCGTGCCGCGTTGTCGGATCCCGTCATGCGGCATTCGCGCCGGAGATCCTCGAGGACCAGGGCTTCTTGGGCCGGGCTGAGAACCAGCAGATTCCCAAGATCGCCGGGGATCACCGGGGAGGGAGGCGTGTCGGACAAGGCCTGCAAGCGGATGTGCTCCAGCCGCTGCGGTGTAAGCAGGGACCCTTCAACCCGGTGGTGCGTTCTGAGCCACCGCAAGATTCGCAATCGTTGCTCAGCCGCCAACATCTCATGGGCCTCGGAGCCGGTGAGCTTGTCCACCGTCACGGACGTGGACACGGGCGGCACCAGCATGCGTCCGACCCATGCTGCGATCCGGTGATACCAGCGGGGGAAGAGCGTCTTTCCCAGCAGTGACCAGCCGAAGAACCATCCGACTGCCTCGACCATGACATAGGGGGTGACGACGTTATGCTTCAGATCGTGCAGCAGCTCCTGTCCTGCTTTCACCGCCGAGGCCGTGGTTTTGCGACGTTGGGCCGTGTCGCCGTCATAGGTGCGGGGCACTTCGCGCAAGACGTGCTTCGGCTTCAGGAGGACCGGGCACAGCGCGGTCTCGTGCGGCTCGTCGAGAGATCGGTAAGAGATGGGCAGGCCAAAGAAGCCCGCAAAGCCATACGTTTCATAGCCGCCGCGCTGCTCGAGTTGGCGCCGGAGCACTTCAGATCGGACGTCGATGCAGAACACAAACTGCGCCAATGGTCTTGCAGGAGCAGAGGAGTCCGTTTTTGCGTTGTTGGATTCTGCCGGCGTCAGTCTCGCGAGAACCGTCCGTTCGGCGGTCAGTTCGGCTGCGTTAAGCCATCGCCTGTTTCGCTCTGGGGCGGGGAATCCGCGCAGCCAATTCGTCAGTTTCTTGCGTACGTCGGGGGAGGCGTCTGCGAGTTGTTCAGCGGCAATGCCCAACCTGTCGGCAAGGAGGTCGAGTGTCCCTGCGATGGTTTTGGCTGAGTGCGCCTGCCGAGTACTGCGATGTTGGGCGTACCATTGTTGCCCGGCCTGTTCCCATTCCTCTGCGCGAGCCGGTGTCCACCGGCGGCGGAGACGGCGGACATCGGCGACGGCTTGTTTGGGAGCCCGTCCTGCGTTCAGGACACGCCTGAACCAGAATGCATGGGGAAATCGGTGTGAAAAGGTGTGGATAGCCTGGAAGTCTCCCGGGCAGCCGAGTGCTGAGCGGCATGCGAGTGCAGCCAGCTCGCGCTCGTAGAACAGGCGGACGGCGAGATATTTCACCAGGTCAATGCGATAGGCATCCTGCCAGGGATCCGATGTCTGGTCGGCGCGCCATTTGATGAAGCCCGACCAGCCGGGTAGCGCCGTCAGGTGCAGGGCCAGATATTCCTGCCACAAGATCTTGGGGATTTGCATCAGATCGAGGGATTCCAGAAGGGCGTCTTCCGGACGGTCTGAGAGCGCCCGAATCTTCTCCGCCCGCTGCCTGATACCCAGCAGGGAGAGCGTCCAGTCGTGTTGCGCCGAGGCTTTCCAAGCGCGGAAAAACGTCTCCTCCCGATGGGGCATCGACCAGGCCGCTTCCCCTTCGTCGCAGAACGCAACGCACCACTTGATCATCTCGCGGTCTATCTGTTCGACGAGGCGGGTGCCGAGTGTGCGGTCGCACCAGGTGGCCAAGGTTTCCCGAAAAGGCCATTCCTTGGAGTGCGTCTCAATCCGGTCTTCGGGTTCTTCTCCTCGACGGGCAGGCGGGCGCTGCTCCATCCAGGCGCTCAAGATTGTGATCGGCCGCTCCGCATCCATTTCGTCTGGAGACGATGTCTGCGAGAGGATATCGGACAGTTCGATATCGTGAACCAGCGCCGCCCGTAAGACCTCACGATGCCACAGGGTACGGCGTCCCAACTGTACGGTATCGTCGAGCACCAGCGGCGCCAGCGCCTGGTCAATGGCATCGTCGGCGATACGTCCCGCACGGTGGGCCTCACGATAGAGCTGGGGCGAGAGGTAACCGGCTCCGCCGAACAGCTCGGTCCCTCGTTGGACGGCTTCCGAAAAGGGCAGGTGTTCAAGCCCCTGCAGCGGGTTGCGGGAGATAAACGTCCGCATCGGCCAGAGGCGGGCTACGACTTCTCCGGCGAGGTTGACGTACGAACGTAACTCCATACGGTCGGTGTCACTGTAATGGTGTGTGTGGTTCATGGTTCCCCCGTGATGACCATATAGCTCAGCAAGAATGAGGCCGATCATTCTGCGGTGGAGAGATTGCTGTGTTTGCAGGGAATTTCTGAAATGATAGGCGGGCTGAATCCACTTGGCTGTGGAATGCGCAATCTGCAAGTCTATTCGCCAGTGCAAGGACGCACGTCAGTGCAAGCGTGCACGGTATGGATTAGTCGTAGCAGGTGATGGTAGTGAGGGCGGCCGCGCTACAGGAGGGGCAGATTACATGTGGCCCAATTTCCTGAGCGTTTCCATCCCGCGACCTTCATCCTGCGCGCGGCCGGCCCGCTCGGCGGTCGTGGTGGTGCGCAGTTCGGTAATGATTTGCGGGATCGTGGTGGCGCAGGAGTTGACGGTCCCCGTGCAGGGCACGCAGCCGAGGCTGCGGTAACGGGTGCCGGTGCCCCGGTCGAAATACAGCTCCGGAAGGGGAACTCGTTCCTGTTCGAGGTATTCCCAGATATTCAACTCGGTCCAGTCGAGCAGCGGGTGCACGCGCACATGAGCGCCGGCGGGAAACGTCGTCTTGTATTGATCCCACAGTTCAGGTGGCTGGTCGCGGAAGTCCCATTCGCCGTGCTTGTCGCGCAGTGAGAAGTAGCGCTCTTTAGCCCGCGTGCCCTCTTCATCCGCGCGGATCCCCAGAATCACGGCCGTCCACTTGTGCTTCGCGATCGTCTGTTTCAGTGCCTCGATCTTCATCGCCGTGCAACAGGTGACACGGCCTTGGTCCGGGCCCATGCCACCGGCCAGGGCCTCGCGGTTCTGGCCGACGACGAGATCGAGGTGCCATTCTTTGGCGAGCCGATCACGATAGTCGATCAACTCCGGCATTTCATAGCCGGTATCGATATGTACGAGCGGAAAGGGAACGTGACCGAAGAAAGCCTTTCGAGCCAGCCACAACAGCACCGTCGAGTCCTTGCCCATCGACCAGAGCATGGCGAGGTCGTCGAAGTGCTTATAGGCTTCACGAAGAATATAGACGCTCTGGTCTTCAAGGGCTCTCAGGTGCTGCACGAGCATCCTCCTCTTCAATAGGCCGCCGGTCCGGAGAGCGTGCGATTCGACACAAGGTCGAGCAGATGCAGTCCGTCGAATTGTGCCGCTGTCCGTCCCACTGTAATCAGTCCGATCGATCCCTCCTGCGTGATCCACTCGTCCGCCACTGCGGCAACCTGGGCTCCGTCGACAAACACACTCAGGCGCCCGCGATCCAGGTGAAGGAAGTTGATCCGTTGAACCCGCAGGCTGTGCCAGGGACGAGGGGTGAGCTTCACGGCGATTTCTCCCAGTACGGTCGTACGGCCGTCGGTGACGCGCCTGGTGGTCAGCTTGCCGGTGGAGGGATTGAGCGTGACCGAATAGAAGTTCTTGTTGTCGCGTACCGCCAGCGCGATTCCGGCTTCGCCGCCGCTGCCCGGCGACAGTTCGGCAATCTGCACGGTGGCGTCCGGATAGGTGGTGCGGATGCGCTCGGCCACCAGGAGATGGGCGCAGTCATCGGTCCCGCAGGGGCGGTCCTGGATGACCAGGTTATTGGCCACGGGAAGCTGGCGGTCGGCCTGCACGCGCCAGCCTGAGGCTTCCGCTCCGGGTGTGCTGAGCGCGACGAACCCCGCCGGCACTGATTCGGGAGTGTCCTGTTCGAAGTTCCACTGCCAGACGATATCTTGCTGCGGCGGCTTGGCATGAACTTCGACATTGAGCACATCGGGTGCGCGGACCGGGGTGGGCAGGGTGACGTGCTGGCCTTCCTGGACCAGGGCTTTCACCACATCGTTTCCGACGAGGTAGGGCCACAAGCCGGTTACGCCGTTCAGACGCTCGTGATGGTCTTTCACTGTCTGGAGGCGCGCCTGCAGGCCATCGGGCGTTCTGGTAAAGGCCAGGGCCTCGCCGAGAAGCAGGGCTTGAGCCGG
>JBEBHO010000151.1:0-2119 GCA_040081095.1 Nitrospira sp. | reverse complement strand
AAATGGCCATTTTATGCGGTTCCGCATCTACGAGGGAGCCTGCTGATCGTGGGGCGAAAACGATGAGATCGTTCACACAGCTTATGTCGGCGGAGGCAGAGCTCGCACGATGATCACTGTCCTGGACAAGTTGTATCGAGGCGTGACCAGTCCGCTGTCTGAGCGATGGTTGGGAGGACTGCACGCAGGTCTGGTTATCAAAGGACTCTATTTGCAGTGGAAGGTGGCCGCGTTTCTGCGGCAGGGGGGACGGAGCGTTCTGGATGCCGGCTGTGGTCCTGAGGCACAATTGGCCGTGATGCTAGCGGGTCGCTATCCGACCTGCTCCTTTGTCGGACGGGATTTGCATGTGGACCGTGAGGTGCGAGATGCGGTGCGGCGCACCAATGTGTCGGTGATCGAGTCGGATCTCACTCGACTCGAAAGTATCGGCGAGTACGATCTGGTTTACTCTATTGATGTGTTGGAGCACATCGAGGATTTCGAAGGGACGCTTGATCGATTGGTCGGAGCGTTGCGCTCCGGCGGGCTGCTCTTCATTCATGTGCCCAGTCTGGACCAGCGATTCTGGTTTGGATCCGGGGAGGACGAGGCGTCGGATCGTTTCCGGGCTCATCGGTCGGGAGACGATCATGTGCACGAGGGATTCACTCTGTCCCAATTGACCGAGGCTCTGGAGAGGCGGTCTGTTACGGTACTCGACGCGCGTCCCACGTTTGGTCGATGGGTGTCGCTCCTCAAAGAGACATTTTCCTATGGTGAGCGACACGGGGTCTGCGGAATCGGACTGTTGCTCTTGCCGGCGGTACTGCTGACGGTGGCGCTGGAGATACTATTCGTGCCGAAGCGGGGAAACGGGTCTATGATTCTGGGGGTGAAGCAAGAGAGGGTGCCGACATGATCGTGGTTGCCGAACTAGCGGGGTCGGCTTCCTATGGCGGCGGTGAGCGCTATCTGGAATTGCTTTGCGAGCACCTCGATCCCTCACGCTTCCGGCCGATTCTGATTTGTCCGGAGCCGGGTTCGTTTGTCGGTCGAATGCAGGCCCGAGGGGTAGACGTGCGGGTGGTGCATTTGGAGCCGCTCTTGAATCCGCTTGCCCTCATGCGGTTGGTGCGCGTGCTGTCAGACGAAAAGGTCACGATACTGCAAGCCCACGGCGCACGGGCGAATTTTTATGGGCGTGTGGCTGGGTGGTTGGCGGGGGTGCCAGTGGTGATCTCTACGGTCCACAATTCAATCGCCGACTATGAGGTGAGCCGATTGAAACGCTGGATCTATTCCGCTGCGCTGCGCTCGACTCTGCCGCTGGTACGGCGGATTATCTGTGTGTCCGACGCCATCCGGCGCGATGTGGTTCAGGACGATTCGGCGGCTGCTAACCTGACGGAGACCGTGCACAACGGGATCGACCGCCGCTTGTTTCAGGATAACGTTGATCGAACCAAGGTACGTCGTGAGTTTGGCCTCACCGATGGTCCGCTGCTGGTCATGGTGGCTCGGCTGAGCCAACCCAAAGGGCACGGCGACTTGATTGAAGCATTGGCTCTGCTGCGGGATCGATGGCCGCAGCTGCAATGTATATGTGTGGGTGACGGGGAATTGAGAAAACCGCTGGAGGCGCTCGCCGATGCTCGAGGGCTCTCGTCGATGTGCCGGTTTGTCGGATCTCGCGACGATGTGATGGAGTTTTATGCAGCGGCGGATGTGGTGGTGCTGCCCTCGCATTCTGAGGGGTTCCCGTTTGTCATTCTCGAAGCGTTGGCCATGGGGAAGCCGGTGATTGCGACGAGGGTAAATGGGGTGCCTGAAGTGATCGATCACATGAAGACGGGCCTCTTGGTCAACGCGCGTGATGTGGGTGGATTGGCTCATGCGATTGAATCTCTTTTGGAGCATCCTGAACGGGCGATGCAATTGGGAGTAGCCGGGCGTGCGGTGGTGCAGGCGCGGTTTACGGTCGACCGGATGGTCGAAAAGACGGTGGCGGTGTTTGATGAAGCCTTACGGGCAGAAGGAATCGACGCACCCTCATGGAGCAGGAAGGTCGCATGAGCTTCGCGGTGCCGCTGGAGATGGAAACTGTGGTGTGTCCCTGCGGGGGCGGCGGGAGTCCGTC
>JBEBHO010000247.1:0-28707 GCA_040081095.1 Nitrospira sp. | reverse complement strand
GTCGATATCACCTCTCTAAAGCGCTCGCGGATACTCGGGTCCTGAATCGCAGAGGCGTGAGAGGAGAACTCAGCCAGCTCCTTGTCAGATGCCGTGATATTCCGAGGGACGGGGCGCGCCGGCGCAGGCTGCGCTTCTTGTGCCGGAATCTCGCCCACGCGGAGCACGATGTCCGTCAGAAAGTTCGAACCTGCCTCAGCATTGAGTTTGGCGATAAGCGCCGGCTTCAGGAACGTCAGTTGCTGGAGCCAGACAGAGTTTTCGACAAGCAGGTAAAGCTTGTGAAAGCGGATCTCGGCAGGCCAGGTATGTGAGGCAATCGGCTCACCGACGATGGTGAGCCACTGTTGCTGAATGCGTAATTCCACGAGCCTGGTTTCCAAACCGAGTTGTTTGGCCAGATTGGAGAGGATCGAACCGAAAGAGGCGAGAGGACCAGAGGCACCCATAGGGCATCTTAGGCTTGGAGCGTGAAGAGGGTCAAGGCGCCGTTACCTGGATATGACCATGTCAAAAGAGAAAGACGATCAATATAAAGTCGTCGTGACGAACCGGAAAGCCTATCACGATTATTTTATCGAAGAGAAGTTAGAGGCCGGGATCGTGCTGTTGGGCACAGAGGTGAAGTCACTCCGGGATGGGCGGGTGAATCTGCTGGACAGTTATGCCTCGGTGCGCGATGGAGAAGTCTATTTGCACCATTGCCATATCAGCCCCTATAGCCACGGCAATATGATGAATCACGATCCGATGCGGGTGCGGAAGCTGCTCCTGCACAAGAAACAGATCCATAAGCTGCTTGGCCAAACGCAACAGAAAGGTTTGACGCTCGTTCCGCTACGCCTCTACTTTACAGATCGAGGGCATGCGAAGGTGGAGCTTGGGTTGGCCAAGGGCAAGAAATTGTACGACCGGCGTGAAACGATCAAGGCTCGCGAAGCCGGACGCGAGGTCGAACGGGCCATCAAAGACAAAAAATAGAGCCGCGAGTGTTTTCCCGTCTTTTTCCGAGCAGATGTCTGTGCGCGTCCTTTCCTCAGTGACCATCATCTCGTAACTCCATGATTGTGCTCGATGAAGTGCTTCTCTCGGCCTCATGCTATGTTACGACTTGACTTTAGTTCTAGTTAGAACTATCTTTCTGGCTAGCAAGGCTGTGAGCTCATATGGGGGGTGATGTATGAAGGCGTTCTTTCAAACCGATGATGGGTGGGCGGGGTTGATCTTGCGTGTGACGTTGGGGCTGGTGATGCTTCCACACGGTGCTCAAAAGTTACTTGGATTGTTCGGCGGATTCGGGTTCGACGGGACCATGGGATTCTTCACCCAGAAGATGGGGCTGCCCTGGGTCATCGCCTTTCTCGTTATCATGGGAGAATTTTTCGGCAGCCTGGGGTTGCTTGCCGGCTTGTTGACGCGATTTACCGCCGCGAGTTTCATCGTGATCATGGCGGGAGCCATTCTGACCGTGCACCTGCCGGTCGGCTTTTTCATGAACTGGTTCGGGCAACAACAGGGCGAAGGATACGAGTATCATCTCTTAGTGATCGGGATTGCGGCTGCGCTTCTGGTGACCGGTGGCGGCAAATGGTCGGTTGACCAGAAGCTGGCGGAACGTTTCTGACGTACAGTCGAAAGGAGAGACAACGATGTTTGTTGTACTTGGTGCGACAGGACATACAGGAGCGGTGGTGGCGGAGACCTTGCTGGCGCGTAAGCAACCGGTGCGCGTCGTCGTGCGTTCAGTGGAGAAGGGTGCCGCATGGAAAGCGAAAGGCGCAGAGATCGCCGTTGCATCGCTGGAGGATGTCCCCGCGATGACCAAAGCCCTGACGGGCGCCACCGGCGTCTATCTGCTGGTTCCGCCGAACTATGGCGCGACGGCCTGGCTTGTGGAGCAACGCCAACGAATGGATCAGGCTGCAGAAGCGGTGAAGGCCAGCGGGGTGTCGCACGTCGTCTTTCTGTCATCTGTCGGCGGCCACATTGCTGAGGGTACGGGGCCGATCCGAGCGGCTCGTTACGGAGAACAGGTGTTGGGTGCGGTTGCGAAGAACCTGACCATCCTGCGCCCCTGCTATTTTATGGAGAACTGGGCGGCGGGAATCGGTATGGCGAAGGGCCAAGGCGTGCTGCCGACCTTTATTGCGCCGACAGCCAAGGTTCCCATGATCTCGACCAGAGACATCGGTCGCGTGGGAGCAGAATGCTTGATGGCGGGCGGCAAGGGCACGCAGGTTGTGGAACTCGCGGGACCTGAGACGTACAGTCCGGAAGAGGTCGCCGCCTCTCTGGGCCAGATCTTGGGAAAAGCGGTGATGGCACAACATGCGCCGCTCAGCGCGGTGGTTTCGACGTTCACGTCCTTCGGTTTCTCTGCTGAAGCGGCTGCATTATTCGAAGAGATGTATACAGCCTTTGCCAAGGGCGCGATTGGATACGAGCATCCCGAGCAGCTTGTGCGGGGCACGGTGACCCTTGCCGAAGCGTTGCGCGGGATGATCTAAGAAAGGAGAGCATCATGGCCACAGACACGACAACCACAAAAGCGGTGCTCGGTGTCTATCAGCCCGGATCTGCACACATGGTCGGCGATGGATTCCCTGTGAGGAATCTGTTTCCGAGTAATGACCTTGATCGAGCGGTTGATCCCTTTCTCATGCTCGACTATGCGGGGCCGCAGTATTTCCCGTCGACAGACCATCCTCGAGGTGTCGGAGAACATCCGCATCGCGGGTTTGAGACGGTCACGATCGTGTATGAAGGCGTGCTGGCGCATCGTGACTCGACCGGCAGCGGCGGCGTCATTGGTCCCGGTGATGTGCAATGGATGACGGCGGCGTCCGGCATCGTCCATGAGGAGTTTCACGAAAAGGCATTTGCGAAGAAGGGCGGCACGCTCCACGCCATTCAATTGTGGGTGAATCTGCCACGGATCTCAAAAATGTCGGCACCGGGATATCAGACGATTTTGAACGCCGACATTCCGGCCATCGACTTGGATGGTCGTGGGACGTTGCGCGTGATCGCCGGATCATATCTCGGGCAGAAGGGCCCGGCACGCACCTTTACCGCTATTCAATTGTACGACCTGCAGCTGAAAGCGGGCGGCCGTGCATCGCTGGCGGTGCCTGACGGAGACACGAGTTCGATCTTTGTGTTGCAGGGCCGCGCGTCGGTGAATGGTTCACGTGAAGCCGGCGAAGCCGAACTTATCGTCTGTGAGCGAAGCGGCTCGCAGATCAACGTCGAGGCGCGGGAAGACAGCCGTCTCTTGTTTATGGGCGGCACGCCGATCGATGAACCGGTTGCCCGCTACGGTCCGTTTGTCATGAACACGAAGGCGGAATTGATCCAAGCGGTGCAAGATTATCAGGCGGGCAAGATGGGTCACTTGTCGTGACCAGGCAGACTGTCAAGATCGAGATCTATTCCGATGTCGTCTGCCCCTGGTGCTATGTCGGGAAGCGACGGCTGGAACGAGCATTGGACCAATTGAGCGGGAGCATGCAGGCGGACGTGACGTGGAAGCCGTTTCAATTGAACCCGACGATGCCGAAGGACGGAATGGATCGGACGGCCTATCTCGAAGCCAAATTCGGAAGTCTCGAATCCTTCCGCCAATTGGAGGAACATGTGCTGGCCGCAGGGGCGTCGGAGAAGATTTCCTTCGTATTTGAGAAGATCAAGAACACCCCGAACACGTTCGCCGCGCATCGGCTGATTTGGTATGGGGCACAGCAGGGTCGTCAGGATGCGGTGGTCGACTCGCTTTTCCGCGGGTATTTCGAGGAGGGCGCGGATATTGGAGCCATACCCACGCTTGTGCAACTGGCGGAACGAGCGGGACTGGATGCGGAACGCTACCTCCAGAGTGGTGAAGGAGTCGCCGAGGTCAAAGCCGAAGAATCAATAGGCCACCAGCGGGGCATTCGTGGCGTTCCGTACTTCGTCGTAAACGGGGCCTATGCGATCTCGGGCGCTCAACCGGTGGAAACATTTGTATCGTCTCTGAAACGGATAGCGGCAGATCGTCCGGAGCGAAAGGCAGGTACGTAATGGCTGTGCAAGTCTATGGCTGCAACCATATCGTGATTGAAGTCACCGATGCTAAAAAAGCCGTGAAGTTCTACTCGGATGTATTCGGCTTAAAGATGCTCCGGGGCGGTGAAGGGGCCGCCTGGTGCAAACTCGGCGAACATCAGTTCATGGCGATTTTCGAGGTCGAAACATTGCAGCCGGATCGGGTGAAGCATTTCGGCCTCATGGTGCGCGATGCCAAACAGATCAAAGAGGTGCGGCGCAAGCTCACGAAGAAGTACAAGCTGAAGATGCAGCCGCACTTCCGCTGCGATTTCCGTGACCCCTGGGGCAATCGTATTCAAGTCGGCGATCTGAGCGACGAGTCGCTCGTCTGGCTCCTCCCCTACCAGGAAGTCCAGAAGGCCGGTATCACATTGAAGGGGTGATCCGATGAAAGCGCACTATCTCGGCCATGTCGTGTTCTATGTGAAAGATTTGCAGCGGTCGCTCGCCTTCTATCGCGACCTGCTCGGGTTCCAGGAAGTCGGGCGGATCTTTAATGGGGCAGCCGCAGCCCTGACCTCCGGCCGCACCCATCACGAGCTGTTGTTGATTCAAGTGGGCGATGCGCCGGGCCCGCCGCAGGGTCGCAGGCGCGGGCTCTATCACATCGGCATCAAGGTCGGCGACAGCCTCGACGAACTGCGCGCCGCGAAGCGGGAACTGGAGCAAGCTGGTGTGACGATCGACGGCATGAGCGATCACACGGTGAGCCAGAGCCTCTACCTGCATGATCCCGATGGGAACGAAGTCGAAGTGTATGTCGACGCGGATGAGTCCGTGTGGAAGAACGATCCGGGAGCGGTTGTGTCCCCGATCAAGCCGCTCTATTTATAATTTCACAAGGAGGGTTCGTGCATGGAAGAGCCAGTCATCGCAGCGAAGCAACCGGCGGTGTTGTCGTTGGAACCGGGCACCTACTACTGGTGTCAATGCGGTCTTTCAAAGAGCCAACCATTTTGCGATGGCTCCCACAAGGGCACCAAGTTCACGCCGTTGGAGTTCACAACGACTGAGAAGAAAACCGTGGCCCTCTGCCAGTGCAAACAGACGAAGAAGCCGCCGTTCTGCGACGGGGCTCACAAGGCGCTGTAAGGCGCCCGCTATTCCGGTTGTCGTTTCCAGCGATTGTGCAGCCAGAGCCAGCTTTCGGGGTGGCGACGAATGACCTGCTCAAATTGCGTGGACATGACCTGCGTATAGACCTGGATCCGTTCAGCGGGATCTTCGACCGGTGGAAAGGTGACGGGTTCGAACACGAGGCGGAATCGCGCCCCGGTGCGCACGAGATAGGCAAACATGACCGGCGCCCCGGTGCGGATGTGCAGCAGCGCCGGCAGTGTCGTCGAGGAGGCGGGGCGGCCGAAGAATTCGACGAAGACGCCGCCGCTCGACAAGCTCTGGTCGATCATCATGCCGATGATCCCTTTGTTCTTGAGGCATTTGAGCGAGGCTTTCACGGCGTCTTTCGGGAGGATGATATTCAATCCGCTGGCGGTGCGTTTCTCATAGACCCAACGGTCCACCAAAGGGTTGCGGACAGGCCGGGCGATCACCGTCATATTCCCGTAGACCCGTTGGACCAGCGCGCCGGTCAGTTCCCAGTTGGTGAAATGCGCGGTCAATCCGACGATGCCTTTACCTTCCTTGATGGCGGCATCCACGAATTCACGGCCTTCGACGTCCACCAACCGGTCGATCGAGCCGTCGGTAAAATCGGAGACGCGGGCGAATTCCACCGCCAGCCGGCCGACGTTGCGCCAGACGGCCCGGGCAATGTCAGCGCGCTCGGGTTCAGATTTCTCCGGAAACGCCAGCGCCAGATTGCGCAGCACGAGGTCACGTCGTTTGGTGATGACATGCGAGACGACGAGACTGAGCTGTTCGCCCAATCCAATGGCCCAGGAGCGCGGCAGAACATGGAAGAGCAAGTCGGCGAAACGCACAAGGCCATATTCAAAGGCTTTTTTCATCGAACGAAAGCACCTACTCCTTGCACGGTCGCGGGGAAAGGGATCGATTGCTTGGAGACCAAGAATAGGTGAGTCAACGGCCTTCCGCAATCGTAAAGATGGCCAGGCGGCAGGGGCCATGGAGACGGTAGAGAAACAGAAGGGGGAAGAGGTAGACTGACCCCCAGTGAATCCGTAGGTAGGGAACTTCCAATATGAAACATTCCGCTCCGCAATCCATATTCGCCATACTGGCGCTCCTCTCATCAACGGGCATGATCTTCGGCTGCAAGCAGGAAGCCGGATCGGCTCCGGCGCAACCGGTGGCGCAAGTCGAAGTTGTGACGGTGACGACCCAAACCATTCCCGATGAACCGGAATTCATCGGCCAGGCGGAAGCCTCTCGTCCGGTTGAAATTCGTTCCCAGGTGACGGGTTTGCTCAAAGCCGTGTTCTACCCTGAAGGTCGGGATGTCAAAAAAGGCGACCGGCTGTATCAGATCGATCCCGTCCCCTTCCAAGCTGCTGCCGCCAGCGCGAAGGCCAAGATTGCCCAGGCGGAAGCCAAGCTGGTGCAGGCGAAGCAGGATCTGGAACGGGTGAAGCCATTACTCGTCGAACAAGCGGTGAGCCAGAAAGATGTCGATGATGCTGTCGCGCAAGAGCTCTCGGCGAAAGCCGCCCTCCAAGGCGCCAAGGCGGATCTCATCAAGTCTCAATTTGATTTGGATAACACCCTCATTACGGCGCCTATCAGTGGATTGATCGAACGGAGCCGCTACTACGAAGGGCGTCTCGTGTCGGCGCAAACCGATTTGCTGACGGTGGTCCACCGTGTCGATCCGATGTTCGTGGTGGTGAATGTGCCGGAAAGTTTCATTCTGAAGCGGCGGCGCGACATCGAATCGAAGAAGATTCACCATCCGGGCGTCTATCAACTGCGGGGCCGCCTCACGATGATGGATGACTCGGCGTATCCCCATGAGGGCGTGCTGGATCTGCTTGAGCCGGGGTTGCGGACTGAGACCGGTTCCCGCCAGACCCGGATCACCTTTCCCAATCCGGATCGAACGTTGCTGCCGGGCCAGTTTGTGAAAGTGCGGTTTACGGGTGACACCAAGACGGACGCCATCCTGATTCCGCAGCGCGCGGTGTTGCAGGGCCCGCAAGGCCCCTTCGTGTACGTGGTGGGCCCGGACGAAAAGGTCCAGATCCGCGACATCGTGGCCTCTAATTGGAAGGGAGACCAATGGATGATCGATGGCGGGTTGAACGCCGGTGATCGTGTGGTGGTCAACGGCCTGATGACGATCGGTCCCGGCGCGCCCGTCAAGGCCGTGCCATGGAAATCAACGGCGGCCCCGGCGACGGAGCCCGTTCCCCCCACTCCCAAGCAAGGATAGATTGTGACATCGCACGTCTTTATCGACCGGCCGATCCTCGCGTCGGTGGTCTCCATCATCATTGTCGTGATGGGCCTCCTCGCCCTGCAGTTTCTGCCGGTCGCGCAGTTTCCTGAAATCACCCCTCCGGTGGTCCAGATCGATGCCGATTATCCTGGCGCCAGTGCGGAAGTCGCTGCCGAAGCGGTGGCCAGGCCGATCGAAGTCACGCTCCCCGGCATCGACAATCTCTTGTATTTCGAATCGACCAGCAGCAATGACGGCCATGTGACCATCAAGCTGACATTCGAGATCGGCACCGACCCCGATATCGCCCAGGTTCAAACACAGAACCGGGAGAAGCTCGCGGAACCGTCGCTGCCGACGGAAGTGATCCGGCAGGGTGTGTCCGTCAAGAAGATGTCGCCCGACTTGGTCGCTGTCATCGTGCTGAAGTCCACCGATCCCCGCCACGATGCCGTGTTTCTGTCAAACTATGCGACGCTGCGTGTGGTCGACGATCTCAAGCGGGTCAAAGGCGTGGGCGACGCGCTGGTGTTTGGCCAGCAGAACTACAGTATGCGGATCATTCTCAATCCGCCGCAAATGGCCAAGCTGGGTCTGATCCCGAGCGATATCGCCGCGATCATCCGCGAGCAGAATCGCGATTATCCTGCCGGGACGATCGGGCGGGAACCGGCTCCGAAGAGCACCGAGCTGACGATCCCGATCATTTCGAAAGGCCGGCTGACCGACGTCAAAGATTTCGAAGAG
Organism: Nitrospira sp.; assembly: GCA_040081095.1. GTDB lineage: Bacteria > Nitrospirota > Nitrospiria > Nitrospirales > Nitrospiraceae > Nitrospira_D. The sequence goes on along the minus strand of JBEBHO010000247.1, from coordinate 20,516 downwards.
CTGATTGTTCGAGCCCTCCCGGATGGCTCCACGGTGCGGCTCAAGGACGTCGCCCGCATCGAGCTGGGCGCGCAGTCGTACTCCCTGGAGGGGCGCTGGAACAGCACTCCCACCACCTTCATTCTGACCTTTCTCTCGCCGGGGGCCAACGCGCTCGATACGGTGCGGCGGACGCGCGCGCAGATGGACGAGTTGACGAAGAATTTCCCGCCCGGTGTGTCGTACGACATTCCCTACGACACGACGCGGTTTATCGAGGTGTCGATCAAGGAAGTGGTGAAGACGCTGGCTGAGGCTATGGTCCTCGTTGTGCTTGTCGTTTATGTGTTTCTCCAGAGCTGGCGGGCGACCATCATTCCCACGGTGGCGGTGCCGGTGTCGCTGATCGGCACCTTTATCGGGCTCTACGCCTTGGGGTTTTCGATCAACACCATCACGCTGTTCGGGATGGTCCTGGCCATCGGGATCGTGGTGGACGACGCGATCGTCGTCGTCGAAAATGTCGAACGCCACATGCGCGAGGACCGGGTGTCGGCGAAGGTCGCCGCCAAGCGGGCGATGGGCGAAGTGACCTCTCCGATTATCGCCATCGTGCTGGTGCTGGTCTCGGTCTTTGTGCCGGTCGGATTTGTCGGCGGAATCACCGGCGCGCTCTATAAACAATTTGCGGCGACGATCGCGATATCCGTGACCGTCTCCGGGTTTGTCGCACTGACGTTGAGCCCGGCCTTGTGTGCGATGGTGCTGCTGCCGCAGCATGAGGCCCGCGGGGGATTCTGGGCCTTCTTCGATCGAAACTTCGGGCGCACGCAACGCGGCTTTTCCCGTGTTGTTGGATCCTTCCTGGCGAGGCCGGTGCTCGTCATGCTCTCGTTCGGCGTACTTCTGGTGGTGTCCACCGGGCTGTTCAAAGCTCTGCCGAAGAGTTTTCTTCCCGAAGAAGACCAGGGTTATTTCATCGTGGTGGCGCAGTTGCCTGATGGGGCGTCGAAGCAGCGGACCGATGCGGTGCTCGAACGGATCGAACGATATTTTCAAGCCAATCCGGCGGTCCATTCCACGGATGCCTTATCCGGCCAGAACTTTGTCTTCGGCACCCGTGGACCGAATGCGGCGACGATGTTCGTGCCGCTCAAGCTCTGGGACGAGCGCCCTGAACCGCAGAACCATGCGAAGGCGCTGGTTGGCGCAGCCTACGGGGAGTTTGCAAAAATTCCCGAGGCGCTGATCTTGGCCTTCAACGCGCCGGCGATTCGCGGTGTGGGAGCGGTTGGGGGATTCTCGGCGCAGCTGCAAGATCCCAGCGGGGGAGACTTCAAGAAATTCGCCGCGGTGGCCCAGCAGTTCGTCGAGCGGGCGCAGAAAGAGCCGGCAATCGGCCGGGTCGGGACGAATTTTCGCGTGTCGTCTCCCCGTCTGTATGTGAATGTGAACCGGGAACGAGCGAAGGCGCTGGGGATTCCGATCTCGGATATCTTTGACACGCTGCAAGCCTACTTCGGCAATTTCTATATCAACGACTTCGTAAAATTCGGACGCGTGTATCATGTCCAGACCGAGGCCGAAGCGGAATACCGGTCCACTCCTCAAGATTTAGCGAAGATCTATGTGCGCGCACAGACGCCTCAGGGCACGAACATGGTCACGCTCGACACGGTCGTCACGCCGGAGTATCAGAGCGGGCCGGATCCGGTGAATCACTTCAATGGTTACAATACGGCGCTGGTGCTGGGCGCGGCAGCTCCCGGCTATAGCTCGGGGCAGGCGCTTGAAGCGCTGGATCGTGTCGGCAAAGAGGTGCTGGTACCGCAGGGATTTTCGATCGACTACAGCAACATTTCGTTTCAAGAGCGCCGGGTGGGCGGCCAGTCGGGCGTCGTGTTTGCGGTCGGGCTCTTGATGGTGTTTCTGGTATTGGCCGCGCAGTTCGAGAGCTGGGTCGTCCCCTTTGCCGTGATTCTGGCCGTCCCGTTTGCGATCTTCGGGGCACTCACCGCCGTCTTCCTGCGCGGGTTTGAAAACGACATCTATTTCCAGATCGGGTTAGTGACCTTGATCGGTCTCTCGGCGAAAAACGCGATCTTGATCGTGGAGTTTGCCAACACGCGCTACGAGGCGGGCCGCCCGTTGATCGAGGCGGCCATGGAAGCGGCAAAACTCAGGTTCCGTCCCATCATCATGACCTCGATGGCGTTTATCTTCGGCATGGTGCCGTTGGTCGTCGCGCGCGGGGCCGGTGCGTCAAGCCGCCAGTCGATCGGCACGGGTGTGATGGGCGGCATGCTGGCGGCGACATTTCTGGCGATCTTCTTTGTGCCGCTCTTTTATGTGGTGACCAGACGGTTGACCCAGCGCCGAGGATCAGGCACAACGGCCTCTGAGGAGCCCTCTACGACGCCTTCACCAGAGGATAAGTCCTATCATGCGTAAGCCACTGGCTCTCGGTCTCTCGCTGCTGTTCGCCTCCTGCGCGGTGGGGCCGGACTATGAGCGGCCCAAGACGGATGCGGGCGAGGCCTTCCGAATGGCGGAGACACCTGCCGACGCGCCGTCGCTGGCCAACCTGCCCTGGTGGGAGCTGTTGAAAGACGAGCAGTTGCAGCAGTTGATCAAGATGGCGCTGGCTGAAAATAAGGATCTGCAAAAAGCGGCGGCCACCGTCGAAGAGTTCCAAGCCCGCGCGCTGATCGCCAGATCCGACTTTCTCCCCGGCATCACGGCGTCGGGCAATGCGCCGAATCTCGGGCGCAAGACCATTTTCCTGTTCCCCGGTTTTGCCAATCCGTTCAACTACTATCTACAAGGCAATCTTTCCTGGGAACTGGACATCTGGGGGCGTATCCGGCGATCGAATGAAGCGGCCCGCGCGGATCTGCTTTCAAAAGAGGAGAACCGGCGGGCGGTCGTGCTGCAGCTGGTGAGCGGCGTGGCCGAAAGCTATTTCAATTTGCTGCAGTTCGATGATCAGCTCGATATCGCGAAGCGGACCCTGCATTCATGGGAAGAGTCGGTGCGTATTGCCCAGGCTCGGCTTAAGCAGGGGATGACTTCTCGCTTGGACACCGATCAATTTGAAGCGGAGCGGGCCAACGCGGCGGCGCGGGCAGCGGAGCTCGAACGGCAGATGGTGCAGGCGGAAAATCAACTGAGTGTGCTGCTCGGCCGGAAACCGTTTGCGATTCCCCGGGGTCGTGTGTTGAATGATCAGATGGTGCCGCCGGCGGTTCCCGCCGGACTCCCTTCCGATCTGCTCCAGCGGCGTCCGGACCTGCTCGAAGCGGAGCAGCAACTGGCGGCGGCTACCGCCCGTATCGGGGCGGCGAAGGCCGAGCGATTTCCGAAGATCTCTCTGACGGGGCTGCTCGGCGCGGCGAGCCCCCAACTCTCAAAGCTCTTTACCGATCCTGCGTCCTTCGGCGTCGGAGGGATGGGCTTTGCCGCGCCGCTCTTGAGCGGCCCGGTGCTCGGGTTTCAGCAGGAGGCCATCGAGGCTCAGGCCAAGCAGGCGCTGGCGCAGTATGAGAAGACGGTGCTCACGGCGTTTCGTGAGGTAGAGGATTCCCTCGTCGCGGTGCGCACGACACGGGTGCAGAGTGAAGCCCAGATGCAGCAAGTGGCAGCGTTGCAATCCGCGCTGAAGTTGGCGGAGCTGCGCTATAAAGGCGGCCTGGCCAATTATCTGGATGTGCTGGTCGCCCGGAGAAACCTCTTCGAAGCCGAGCTGGCCTTGACCGGAACACGCCGGTTGCACGTCGTGTCGGTTGTGCAATTGTATAAGGCCTTGGGCGGCGGATGGTCCCCGGAGATGGACCGAAAGACAGAACCTCGCAAAGGATAGCGGGATGGATAAACCGGCTGAAACGCAATTCCTCATCCACGATCTTCTGAAACGGCGCTGGAGTCCGCGCGCATTCTCGGAGCGACCGGTAGGGCGGGACGCACTGCTCACTCTGTTCGAGGCGGCCCGCTGGGCGCCGTCGTCCAGCAATGAGCAGCCCTGGCGCTTCGTCGTGGCGACCAAGGAGGAACCGGCGGATTATGACCGGCTATTGGGCTGTCTATTGGAAGGCAATCGCAAGTGGGCCTCTCGCGCGCCGGTGCTCATTCTGTCTGTCGCGCGGATGAACTTCGAGGATGAGGCCAAGCCGAACCGGCATGCGTTTCACGACACCGGACTGGCGACGGAGAACCTCCTGCTCCAGGCCACCGCGCTCGGGCTCGTCGCGCATCCCATGGCAGGATTCGACATCGAGAAGGCGCAGGCCGACCTCAAGATTCCGTCCGGCTACGAGCCGGTCGCCATGATTGCGGTGGGCTACCCCGGTGAGCTGAGCGTCCTGCCCGACTATCTGCAACAGCGGGAACTGAAGCCGAGGGAGCGGAAGCCGCTCACGGAGATTGCCTTTTCAGGACAGTGGGGCCATTCCCTTCCGTCTCCTCAAGTGTGAGAGAACGAGTCGATGATCTCCCTGAATGGAAAGGTGGCGATCGTGACCGGCGCGTCGAGCGGAATCGGTCAAGCGATCGCAGAGCGGCTCGCGGCGGATGGGGCGATGGTCGTGGTGAATTACCGTCAGAGCGAAGGCAGGGCTCAGGCAGTGGCGGCAGGCATTCAGGGCAAGGGCGGGAAAGCGGTCGCTGTACAAGCCGACATGAGCGTGGTGGCGGATGCCCGCCGATTGATTGTCGAGACCGTCGCACGATTCGGCCGCCTGGACATTCTCGTCAACAACGCGGGGAAGTTCGTACCGAAGCCGTTCGCAGAGACGACCGAGGCGGATTTCGATGCATTGATGAATCTGCACGCCAAGGGGCCCTACTTTGCGATGCAGGAAGCAGCGAAGGTGATGCGGGATCAGGGGCGCATCGTGAATATTTCCAGTGCCGGCACCAAACTGCACTACTACGGAGCCACCGCCTATCTTGGGAGCCGCGGGGCGCTTGAGCAATTCACGCAAGGGATTGCGCAGGAACTGGCTCCGCGAGGAATCACGGTCAATACGGTCGCGCCCGGATTTACGGATACAGGCATCTTGACGGATACCTATAAGAAGATGGGGATCGAGGCGTCACCGTTCAAGCGATTGGGAATGCCTCAGGACATTGCGGAGGTGGTCGCATTTCTCGTCAGCGAACAAGGGCGATGGATGACGGGACAGACGATTCAGGCCGGCGGCGGGATCGTGATGTAGCATGGAGGAGAGATGCAATGGCGGATAAGAAAATCATCGCAGTAGTGGGAGCGACCGGTGCGCAGGGCGGCGGGCTTGTGCGGGCGATCGTGAATGATCCGGCTTGTGGTTTCACGGTTCGTGCGTTGACGCGAGACGTGAATTCCGACAAGGCGAAAGGGTTGATGAAGCTCGGGGCCGAAGTCGTCGCGGCCAATCTCGACGATGTGGACAGTCTGGCCAAGGCTTTTGCCGGCGCGTATGGGGTGTTTTGCCTGACGAATTTCTGGGAGCACTTCTCGCCTGAAAAAGAATATGCCCAGGCCAAAGCACAGGCGGCTGCGGCCAAAAAGACGGGCGTGCAGCATGTCATCTGGTCGACACTGGAGGATACGCGCAAGTGGGTGCCGTTGACGGATAACCGCATGCCTACACTGATGGGTAAGTATAAGGTCCCGCATTTCGATGCGAAGGGGGAAGCGGATCAGGAATTTACGAAGCTCGGTGTGCCGACCACGTTTCTCCTCACGTCGTTCTATTGGGACAATATGATTTCGTTCGGGATGGGTCCGAAGAAGGGGCCGGATGGCACGCTGGCCTTCACGCTCCCGATGGGCGGCAAGAAGTTGCCTTGTATCGCCGCGGAGGACATCGGCAAGTGCGCGCTCGGAATCTTCAAGAAGGGCCGTGAGTATATCGGCAAGACGGTGGCGATTGCCGGCGAGCAGGCGACGGGAATCGAGATGGCGGCGGCCATGACCACAGCGTTCGGGCAGCCGGTGCGGTACAACGCCGTGACGCCTGAGCAGTATCGGGCGTTCGGATTTCCCGGCGCCGACGATTTAGGCAACATGTTTCAGTTCAAGCACGATTTTAACGAGGCGTTCTGTGATCCGCGTAATCCCGCGGTGGCGCGGAGTCTCAATCCCGCGCTGCTGACATTCGAGGCGTGGCTGGCGCAGAACAAGAGTCGAATCCCCCTCACGTAACAATGGCCTGATAAGGAGCGATGATGGCACGGCAGAATGTTTCCACCGGTGGTCCCTGGGAAGCGAAGATCGGATATTCACGCGCCGTGCGAGTCGGCGCGCATGTTCAGGTGTCCGGTTCAACAGCCATGACATCTGCCGGATTGGTCGGCAAGGGCGATCCTTATGCGCAGACGATTCAGACCCTCAAGACCATCGATGCCGCGTTGCAGCAAGCCGGGGTTTCGCTGGCCGATGTGGTGCGAACCAGAATTTATATGGCCAACATCGATCAGTGGCAGGAAGTCGGTCGCGCGCATGGGGACATCTTCGGGAGTATCAGGCCTGCGACGACGATGGTGGAAGTGAAGCGTTTGATCGATCCGGATATGTTGGTCGAAATCGAAGCGGATGCGATCGCGCCGTAGGGCTAGTAATCGCGTTCGCCGCGCGCTCTATGTCCATACAGGATTCTGCCGGAGCCATTCGACATCTGTGCAGCGTGGATCCGACCCTGCGTCGAGTCATCCGCGAAGTGGGTCCGTTTGCCCTCGTCCCCAGAGCCCGGCGCACGCCGTTTGAGTCACTGGCCAGGGCGATCGCGTTTCAACAGCTCCATGAAAAGGCGGCAGAAAGTATTCTGAAGCGGTTCATCGCGCTTTTTCCTGGCCGGCGATTTCCTCGCCCAGAGGAACTACTCGCGGCCGAGGCCGACGCGATCAGAGGCGCAGGGTTTTCACGCGCAAAGGTGTTGGCACTGCGTGATCTGGCGGCCAAGACGCTCGACGGAACAGTTCCAACCGGCCGTGTGATCAAAACACTCGGCGATGACGCGATTGTCGAACGGCTTGTCGAGGTGCGCGGGGTTGGTCGCTGGACGGTTGAGATGCTGCTGATCTTCCAGTTGGGCCGGCCCGATGTGTTGCCCGGCGATGACTTCGGTGTGCGCAATGGATTTCGGATTGCGTATCGTCGGCGCGTGATGCCGACACCCACAGAGGTTTTGCGCTACGGCGAACGATGGAAACCCTATCGTACAGCGGCTGCCTGGTATCTCTGGCGCGCAGCCGATCGGGCGAAGCAAGAGACTGCGGCCACTAAGGAGACTCGATGAAACTGACAGATATCTATGGCTGGATCGATCGCAACATCCTATCGCTGGGTCGCGAGATGCGGTGGTCATACCTGCCGCCGCTCATGGTCTACATGGCGTACGGCATTTCCGGCCTGACGGGTATCGTCGGCACGTTCTTCGTCAAAGACTACTTGGGCCTTTCCGCTTCTTTCCTGGCCGCGCTCGGATTCTGGGCCGGGATTCCCTGGGCGCTCAAGATGCCGATTGGGCACACCGTCGATCTTTTGTGGCGGTGGAAAAGCTGGTTGGTCGGTCTAGGTGCGGGATTGCTCGCCGTGAGTCTCGGCATCATGGCTGCGCTGATCGGCAATCGCGAAGCGATGACGGCGATCTTACCGGCAGAAGTCTGGTTCGTGATCAGTGCCCTGCTTTCGCCCATTGGATATGTCATCCAGGATGCGGTCGCGGACGCGATGACGGTTGAGGCGGTGCCGCGTGTCGATGAGAAGGGCCAGCTGTTTGACGAGCCGACGCGCAAGCTTATGCACACGACGATGCAGACGCTCGGGCGAGTGGCTATTGTGGGCGGCGGCATTCTGGTGGCGATGATCAACGTCTATGTCTTCAGCGGGACGGAGGGGTTGCCGCAGGCGGAGCTGGTTCGGCTGTACAAGCAAGTGTATCTGATGGCGTTGGCGATTCCCTTCGTGTCTGTGCTCGGCGTGGGCGTCGCCTGGATGTTGCAGCGACGGCATAAGGCCGCGCTGCTTCAGCAGGGATTCTCGCGCGCGCAGGCCACAGAGATGGTGAATGTCCGGGGTGACGGGAGTGAGGCGACGACGCCCAATTGGTGGATTCTTGGCGGGAGCCTGGTCTTCGCGCTCTTTACCGTCACGGTTGGATTGGGCGGATTTCCCTACAGCGAAGAAATTGTCTTCGTCGGGTCAATGACCATCGTGCTGTTTCTGATGGCGCGGCTTGTGCGCGAGTTGGAGCCCGACAAGCGATACACGCTGGTCGGAACGGCGGTGGTGGTCTTCATTTTCCGCGCAATTCCCGGCACCGGTCCCGGCACGACCTGGTGGATGATCGATCACCTGAAGTTCGATCAGCAGTTTCTCTCGATCCTCTCGCTGATCGGGAGCACGTTGGCGCTGGCCGGCATGTTTGTCTTTCGCCGGTTCATGGCGGAGCGTTCCATCGCCTACGTGGTCGGGTTCCTGACGGTGATTGGGACGGTGCTGACGTTGCCCGTTGTGAGCATGTACTACGGCTTGCACGAATGGACAGCCAGGCTTACGGGCGGAGTTGTCGACGCGCGCTTCATCGCCTTGATCGACACGGCGCTGGAATCGCCGCTTGGGCAGATCTCCATGATCCCGATGCTGGCCTGGATTGCCAACTCGGCTCCGGCCAACTTGAAAGCGACCTTCTTTGCCGTCATGGCCTCGTTCACGAACCTGGCGTTGTCTTTGAGCCAGCTCGGGACGAAATATTTGAACGATCTCTACGTAGTCACGCGAGAAGTGCATGACCAAGCGACCGGTGCGATTCAAACTCCCGCCGACTATAGCCACCTCGGCTCACTCCTCATTGCGCAGGTAGTCCTGGGTCTAGCCCTCCCCTTGGCAGCCATCCTGTTTGCCAAGATCACGCGATTTAAGAGTGCGTAATTCGTGCGTTGAATCGGTAGGGCGCCCTATCACGCATGTGCCCGAACGAAACTCATGAACCGTCCGCGTGGACAAGGGGCCAGAGATTTGTTCAGGTTGTAGCGGGTGTCAGTGCGTGTATAGCCTTGGGCCACCATGTGGGTGCTGAACTGGCTGCAGTTGGTGCGTCCCGGGTCCGTGAGAAGAATGTGGCAGGCAGGATTCGCATGGGAGGCGAGGAATCCGGCGAGCAGCTCCGGATGATTCCGCTCATAGAGCAGGTCGCTCCCGATGATCAGATCGAAGCGGCCAAGCGTTGGATTGGGGCCCAGCCAGGCTGCCTTGAAAAAGTGGATGGGTGCCAGGCCGTTCAGGTCGGTATTGTGGCGCATGAACTCTTCTGCGAGGGGGTGATAGTCGCTGGCGGTGATATCTGCCCCTCGCTGTTGCAAGACCAGACTGGGGAGGCCGATGCCGCAGCCCACTTCCAAGATGCGCTTTCCCTCAACGTGGTACTGGTTGATTTCGGTCGCAAGTGCGATCCCGGCAGGCCACACGAGGCCGAACATCGGCCATGCGGCGGACGAAATACCGGCTTCCTCTGCGAATCCCTCCGGGTCGGAGAATTGCTGCCGGTCTCGAAGCGTCCGAATCTGATAGGTGATCGCACCGATTTTATAGTTGCTGGTTGCGACGTCGTAGCCTTGTGACGGTGTGTCCATATCTTATTGATCATAGGCTCTTCCTCCCTATTGAGCTATGTAATTCGTGGGCTGGTTTTGCCATATGCCCCGCCGGTGCAGACTCTTCCCTTCACTGGTATCCCCTTGACCTGTGGGGTATGATGAGCATCTAGGTTGCGAGACGTGAGCTGAGTCGGACGAATCCTTTTGGCTGGAGCGGCGTCTCACATTAGTAAGTCGGACTACTCGTGTTTCGAATGAAAGGGGGCGACCGGTTTCGACGGGGGTACAGATACCATCGGTGCATGTCGAGCTCTCAGGGACTCGTAAAACTCTGGGAAAATGTAACTGCCAATCAAGAACTGGCACTCGCAGCTTAATTAACTGCGACGTTGTTCCATCTGATGCCTGCGGGGGTGGAAGAACGCAATTTAGCGGGCTGGTCCAAGGCTGGTGCTCAGCGGCCGGGGACGAGATAAAGCTGGGCTAGCGATCATTCTAAGCCAGCCGACGGGCGTGGGTGGTCGCGAAATTTAAACTGTCGGCTACACATGTAGATCCGGTGCGTTGACGATCTTCGGACAGGGGTTCAACTCCCCTCGCCTCCACCATAGCGAGCTTGGTTGCCCGGAACCGACCAGTGGTTCCGGGCAACGGGCTATCATGTCAGTATTCTTGTATCTGCCACTATTAGGAAGAGTGCTCTCTCTTTGCTGAAATCCAGCAGGACGCCCTAGCTTTGGTTCATGCTTTTCGGTACCTTGAAGGTCGGTGCGCTGTCGTGGGGCGGTCTCACCGAGCGGTGGATGAATTGACACGAGGTTGTGGATGGAAGTTTGGCCGGCAATCGCCACGCTGAGACTCGGGATGGTCGTCGGGCTATTGTCTCTAGCCGCGCCGGCGCTGTCGAATGAGCCGGTTGCCCCACGATCGGAACCTACGCCGACTCCAATCCCGATGGCCCCTCCTGCCGCAGTCCCAGTGAAGCCAGACGTGCCTCCTGCTCCACCACTGAAACCTAAATCGTCAGAGCCCGAGACGAAGTCTCCTGCGAAACCTCCCCATCAGATGAATGGATTGCCTGCCGGAAAGCCCAATGTTTCACTACCGCTCCCTGTGGAGATTATGGGCAAGGACGGCGCGCCGATGGTGCTGGTGCCAGCCGGTGAATTTACGATGGGGAGCGACAAAGGGGATGATGACGAGTCCCCCATGCATCGGGCCTATATCGACACGTTTTATCTCGACAAGTTTGAAATCACAAACGGGCGCTTCGCCAAGTTTGTCGATGCGATTCAAAGTGAGCCGCCGTGGGGGTTTTCCGATAAAGATACGCCGGTAACTCATGCCGATCGGCCCGTACGCTGGGTCAGTTGGATGGATGCGATGGGCTACTGCCTCTGGGCAGGAAAACGATTGCCGACTGAAGCGGAATGGGAAAAGACCGCGCGTGGGACTGATGGGCGCATGTACCCATGGGGCAATGATTCACCGACGCCGGTTCATGCGGTGTTTGGATTGAAGGAGGGTGGCCTCGATACAGTATCCCCCATTGGGAATCGGGACAAGGGGAAGAGTCCCTACGGGGCGCATGACTTAGCCGGGAATCTCTATGAATGGGTGACCGATTGGTACGCGGAAGACTATTACGCGTACTTTGCGAAGAACCCGGCGATCAATCCCCGCGGGCCCGGTGAAGGGACGGCAAAAGTGCAACGGGGTGGATCGTATATCAACAATGGCTATCGTTTGCGATCGACATTTCGCACGAAGGGCGATCCTACCGAACAGGATCCGAATGTCGGATTTCGATGTGCGCAGGATGTGCCCAAACTGCCGTAGTGCAGTCCGGACACATCCCTCTCACTCAAGAGAACCGTATAGTATTACTCCCCTGCTGCCACGCCTTTCTTGTACGTCGTATACACATAGACCGGAATCCCGGCATCCTTGAGCGTCGCCTGGATGAGTGGCTGCACGTCATCCCATGTGAGCCCTCCGACTCCTGTGGCCAGGCGCGGCAACGCCACGCTTGCCACTTTCTGATCGTGGAGTTCTTTCTTCAATGCATGCAGGACGTGATTGATATTCGGTACCGTCGCTTTTCCTGGCCTGCTCTGATGGCCGTCCGGCGCTTCTTGTGTGAACAGATTCACGATAATGGGTGAACCAGGCCCCTTCCAGCTCCACAAAGTTCCTGGTTTGGGATTGTAGGTCTGACAGTAGTGGCGAAAATCCTTGTACATGGCGGGCCATTGTTCCCGGAGGGCCAACGCGAGCCCTTGTTTGAAATCGTCGTTCGGAGCAATGCCATGAGCGATCGCGCCAGCTTTTGAGAGGAGGATGTCACCGGTGACTTCTTTGATCATCATGAGTCCTTTCATCTGTAAACAAGAACAACGTTACGGATGCCATAGAACGAAGATAAGTCGCCGTAGGTCACGGGTCAATCGTAACCAGGGGGAAATTTTTCAGAAAACGCCGCGATCGCCAGGCTCATTCGGCCGAAGTATTGAAAGGTTGCAGGATGGTGTTGCGTGCCAGCGCCAGTCGGTGCTGGCCAATTCATCTTTTCATTTCACGGATTCGTACGGAGGCCATACTATTGGTTTGCGAAGCCTGTTCGGTCGAGTGCGGCGGAAGGAATCATTTCTATGCAACTGTCCCTGCTGTTTCTCATCATCTTCGCCGTCCTAATATGGGGCATGTTTTCTGGGATCGCGGTCTTTCGAATTCTGGCCGGTTTACTCTCCGGAGTAATTGGTCTGGCAGGATTTGCTGCCGCTGTGAGTCTCATTTCGGTCGGACAAAAATCGCATTGGACAAGCGATGGTCCGGGGATGCTGCTGATCATGTTAGCGATTCCGATATGCGGCATCGTCGGATTCGTCTTTTCGTCCATGGCTTTGAAAGCCGCCTTTTCAGATTCTCTCCCTTCATCTGATCCCCATCCTTCCCCGCAAGCCGTATCGCTTGATGGCGTGCCCTGCGGGGATGCCACCTTGCGCAACCGGATGATGATCTGGATTGTTGGTAGTTTGCTGGCGATCTTCATAGCGAGCAGTGTCTATGATCATCGCGCACGGCAGCCGAGCCACGATGCACGCATTCTCGCGATGTACGCCTATCAGCCAGGAGGTCTTGCTTCACTTGATGCTAAGGGGGAGCTGAAACTCTGGGGAGTCTCCGGCCATCGGGCGAGCCGAATGTTGTCTGTGGATGCAAGGCCAGCGGTTCTTGTCGTGACACCTGACGCGCACGTTGCGTTTGTGGTCACCACGCATCACCAGCTCGGCATCTTTGATTTGGCTAAGTCGGCATCTGCCGGTCATACCATGGCTCATATTGGTGATGTGTGCTTTGACGGTGGAGATTCCGTACTCGCGATTCGAGACCGGAAAGTGGTCCGTATCCGCGCGTCATCGGGAACAGACGCTGTTCCTTTGCAAGGGCTCGGGCTCGCAAGTGTGCTGACCTGCCGGGCGGATACGGGCGAGGTCGGGTATGTCGATGAAGCGAACGTCTTGCACCTGTTTGACGAACGCACCGGCCATGATCGGTTCACGCTTCCGTTATCCGTGCGGCCGGTGCGCCTGATCGCATCTCCTGAGTTCCGCCGGCTGCTGGCAATCGATTCCGGTGGATCTCTTTCCTTGATTGATCTGGTCACACGGCAAGAGCTGCCTCTGCCCGGTCACCATCGTTCTCCTCATGTGGGATTTCTGAGTGAGGATCAGATTGTGATCGGAAACGTCTCAAGCGTGCGGGTCGATATTCCGAGCATGAAGAGCGCGCCCTATTTCAATCTGGGACAACCCGTGACGGCGCTGGCCACATTCCCCTCCTTCTCGACGACGCTCGTGGCGTTCGACAAAGAGTTGTACCTTGCCCATGCTCCGAAGAGCAGCCTCAGTGGCATGGCGCAGACCGAACGCCTCAGCGACACTCGATTCTGACCATTAGCGCAGCAATAATCCCGGCGCCCGCTAGAGGGTTTGCTTTCCTGCAACCGCAGGATATGCGAGTCCGGCCAGCGCTGCCCCGATGAGTGGCGCGACCCAGAAGAGCCAGAGTTGCGCCAGCGCCCACCCGCCGACGAAGAGTGCGGGGCCGGTGCTTCGGGCCGGATTGACGGACAGATTCGTGACGGGAATTCCAATCAAGTGAATCAACGTCAGGCCGAGGCCGATGGCGATTGGCGCGAAGCCTTGCGGTGTGCGACTGTCCGTAGCGCCAAGAATAATAAATAGAAACATGAAGGTCAGCACGATTTCGGCCATGAGGGCGGCGACCATGGAATATCCGCCGGGTGAATGCTCACCGAATCCGTTTGAGGCAAATCCGCCGAGATCAAATCCTGGCTTTCCACTCGCGATCAGATAGAGGGCTCCGGCGCCCAGAATGGCTCCGACAACTTGCGCGCCGATGTAGCCCGGCAGGTCGCTGGCAGGGAATCGCTTTCCTACCATCAATCCGACCGAGACGGCAGGATTCAGGTGGCACCCCGAGATATGGCCGATGGCGTAGGCCATCGTGAGGACCGTGAGGCCGAATGCGAACGAGACACCGAGCAGGCCGATACCCACTTGTGGAAATGCCGCGGCCAGGACCGCGCTTCCGCAACCGCCAAACACTAACCAGAACGTGCCGATGGCTTCTGCCATCAATCGATTCGTTGCCGGCATGGGGCCTCCTTTGTAAGTGATAAACTGCGCACGACGATACGCTCATTTCCCACAAATGTCACAGGTGCGCAGGGGCTGACCTGGAAAACGTCCAAGGAAGATCGTATGCTCGAGTCAGTTCCGCTCGTTCGCTCTCGAGGCGACGTGAACAGAAAGCAGATGTCTATGAAGCGGTATCATGTGAAACCCGGCAGCCGCTGCTCACTGAGCGCCTGCGATCCGGACGACACCGGAGACTACAAGAAGAGCGACGATGGCAAGGCTGCTGCGAAAGCGGAAACAGAGAAATGCATTGCGACCATCAGCCGGCTGCAGGAACGGTTGTATGCCAACGGCGCGCGGGCGTTGTTGATCGTCCTGCAGGGTATGGATACAAGCGGAAAGGACGGCACGATCCGCAGTGTCATGTCTGGCGTGAATCCTCAAGGCTGCAAAGTCGTGTCATTCAAAGTCCCCTCCTCCGAAGAGCTCTCACACGATTTCCTTTGGCGTGTGCACCAGAAAGCTCCTCCCAAAGGCTTCATCGGGATTTTCAATCGTTCGCATTATGAAGATGTGCTGATTACCCGTGTGCATGGCTGGGTCACAGAGAAGGAGGCCAAGCGCCGGTTTAGCCAGATCAAGGAATTTGAGGAATTACTGGCGGAAAACGGGACGGCCATCCTCAAATTCTTTCTCCATATCTCGAAAGACGAACAGAAGGAACGGCTCGAAGCCCGCATTCACGATCCTGAGAAACGCTGGAAGTGGAACGCCGGGGATCTCGAAGAACGAAGACGCTGGGATGACTATATGAAGGCCTTTCAAGATGTCATCTCGGCGACCAGTACGGAACATGCTCCCTGGTACATCGTGCCGGCCAATCGGAAATGGTATCGCAATTTGGTGGTCGCGGATCGGGTGGTGGATGCGCTCGAAGCGATGCAGCTCAAAACGCCGCCGGCCCCAGCCGGTGTGGACTTTGCCAAGCTGAAGATCCTGTAGGTGGGCTCACCGGTCACGCTTTCTGCGGCACTTGAACCAGTAACCAGTATTGAGTAGGGTAATACCCAGCCTCGCCCCCTCACACGTATGGAAAGGATGGTTCATATGAATTATGTGATGATCAGTGCTCTCGCCGTCAGCGTTGTATTCGGGTCTGTTCTCATGGTCTTTGCCCAGGTTCCCTCCGCGGGCGATATGCAGCAAAAACTCGATCAGGAGCTGGCCAATACGAAGCGGTCAGCCACGGAATCGACATCGAGTGCGCGTCAGAGCGCGAGCGATGTGAAGTCGGCCGCGGAACAGAAGATGAACGACACAGCCGCTCAGCACAAGAGCCAGGCCGAAGGGAAGATGGCGGAGGAAATCGAGAAAGCCAAACGGAAAGCCCAGGGATCAGGTTACTGACAGAGCGTTACGTCGACGGGTAAAAGGGAGAACGGCCTGATGGCTGTTCTCCCTTTTATTTTCCTGGAGCAGTGGCGGTCACTGATTCAGGCCATATTGCGAGAGCAGTCGCTCCGGCATACGTTATGCTTTCGTGTGTTGAGAAAATAATTGTCCCAGCACCATTGACAGTCTTTCCTAATGGGCGTAGATCGGAATTGCGGCCTATGATTTCGAATGTGCGGGAAATCGGGCAGACCGCGCGGCTGTCATCCAGGTTTCTCGCTGACTTTATCAGAGAGGAGGGTGGAGATGAGCGACGCTACGCCACCTGGTCCGTCTGGCCCGCCGATGCGAAGGCGGGTTTCTCGTCGGTCGTTCTAGCCGATTCTCTAGGGGCTGTGCCTTCAAGGCACCAGAGACCAACTGGATATCAGCCTGATCCGTGTAGCGAATCTGTGCTAGAGCGGGGAACACCAGTGCCCGGGACGGACTCTGTCTCCCCCGACTAGAAACGCCGCATTATTTCCTATCGCGCGGGTCTTGCGGGCCGCGACAAACCTGACAATAAGTCCGGCGTCCTAAGCGCCACCCACGGGCGACCTCCCACCATAGTGCAAGGTCGCCCGTGCTGGTTATAGAGTTCGTGAGCGTTTCCAGTACAGATAGAACGGAACTCCGCTCAGAATGGTGGCCCCACCGTAGAGCGATTCCGCCGGTCGTTCGAGCACACTGTAGATGACTAATGTGCCAGCTCCAATGACGAGTGCGGCTGGTAGCCACGGATAGAACGGAGCGTGGTAGCGATGGACGTTTGTGATGCTGGTCCGGCGAAAGCGGAAGATTGTGGAAAGGGTCAAAGCCATGAAGAGTGCCAAGACGACGCCACTGTAGATCAGGAGTTGTTCGAACGTACCGCTGAGAATCAATAGGGAGGCCCAGAGACTTTGAGTGATGATGGCACGCGCTGGTATACCGGTTCGAGGATCAAGGTGGGCAAGCCAGGGGCTGATCACGCGATCCTTGGCCATCGCCCAGTATACGCGAGGCCCGGCCCAGGTCATGGCGCTCACCGCACCAGCGATGGCGAGACAAAGAATACCTGCCACCAAGCGACCGCTTCCTGCTCCCCACAAGGCTGTCGCGACCTTCTCTGCTACAGGGATGATCGGTTCTGCGGCTAGTTGTGCGATCGGCAGCGCAGAGAGATAGACGATGTTGAGTGCAATATAAATCGCGGCAACAAATGCCGTTCCCCCGATCATAATTCTCGGTAATGTGCGCGCCGGATCGGCGATGTCGCTCGCGATGTAACTGGCGACGTTCCAGCCCAGGTAGCAGTACGTCACGACGACGAGGGCAATGGCGGTTGCGCCGACGGTCGGTGCAGCCGATGAGGGGTGAGCGATCCACTCGCTTCCCGGTTCTGCGACCGTGACCAATCCACCGACAATCAATCCTCCAATAGCGAGGATCTTTGTTGTCGTCAGCACCAGTTGCAATCGGCCACCGGTTTCCACTCCTCGGCAATGCATCCAGGTGGCGAGCCATAAGAGGCCGAGTGACAGTCCCTTTGCGATCCACCCGCTCTCGTCAGAGAGTGGAACCAGGCGCAACGCATAGGATGAAAAGCTTATCGCTGAGGCCGCCACGGCTGCGCCGAACCCGATGGTGAAGGAGGTCCAGCCGCTGAGAAAGGCCACCAATGGTCCGTAGGCTTCTCGCAGGTACACATAATCGCCACCGGCGTGCGGCAAAATCGATCCCAATTCGCCATAGACCATGGCCCCACCGATAGCGAACAGCGCCCCAGTGAACCAGAGTATGAGGATGAGCAGAGGATCGCCAAGATCCCGCGCCATGAGGCCGGTTGTGGTGAAGATCCCACCGCCAATGATATTGCTGACAAGGACGCAGCTGGCGGTAAACCAGCCGATGGTCACATGCGGAACGGCCGATGCGCGGTTCGAATCAGGTGGGCGGGCCATGGGTAGACCAGTGTAATCGCTCTTCCGAAGAAATTGCGAGGCTCAGGAGGCCGCTGAATAGCAGATTTCTCGCCTTGTTTCTCCGCGCAGTGCCCCTTTAGAATGTTGGTCTGTGTGTGAGTAAAGGAGGCGCATCATGAGCCTTGCTGATAACCAGTGCGTCCCCTGCCGTGGAGGGGTTCCGCCCGTACCAGCGGAGCGCGCACAGGCCTTGCTGAAAGAGCTGGGCCGAGGCTGGTCGTTGAATGCCGTGGGACATCTTGAACGGCTGTACACGTTTAAAGATTTCGCGCAGGCGCTGGCCTTTGTCAACAAAGTGAGTGTGGTTGCAGAAGCCGAGGGCCACCATCCTGATCTCTATTTGGCCTGGGGAAAATGCAAGGTCGAGATCTGGACGCATAAAATCAATGGCCTGACGGAGAGCGATTTTTATCTGGCAGCCAAGGCCGATCGTGAGTTTGAACCGTTTCGCGTTGTTGAATCGTAGCGACCACCCATCATGACTGTACGAGGCATCAGATGAGCGAACAAGCCCAGGTGGCGCTCGTGAATATGCCGTTCAGTTATTCGAAGTATCCGTCAATCCAGCTCGGCACGCTGTCGGCGTTGCTCAAATCCAAAGGGATTCCCGTCGATTGTCATCATCTGAATGTCCGTTTCGCGCACAAGATCGGCGTGCCGCTCTATGAAATGATCTGCGAGAAGCGCGCGCTGTTCGGCGAATGGCTGTTCTCATACCTGCTGTTCCGTGACAACCCGAAACGGGCCGAGTATCCCCTGGTGTTTAAGCCAGTCTTCGAGCAGGTGGCTCAGGAGAGCGGGCATCCCACCGTGTTCTTCGAGGAGATGGCGACTAAGACGGCTCCGCAATTTCTGACGTGGGCGATGACGGCGATCGATTGGGGGCAGTACAAACTCGTAGGTTTTACGTCGACATTCGATCAGAACGTCGCGAGTCTGACGTTGGCCAAGTTGATCAAAGATCTTTATCCCGATGTGCAGATCGTATTCGGCGGAGCCAACTACGACGGCGAGATGGGGATGGAATACTTCCGGGCGTTCCCTTTTATCGACTATGTCGTGGTGGGCGAAGGAGAAGAGGTGGTGCCTGCCCTCGTGCGCCATGTCCTAGAGGATAAGTCTGACGCGGTTCCGAATGGAGTAATCTTCCGAGAGCAGGGTCAGATTCGATTTACACCGAATCCGGCGCTGTTTGCCGATTTCGTGAAGACTGGGCCTCCAGACTACGACGACTATTATCATCTTCTGGCCGAGCTCGGCGATGCGGCGCAGGGGCTGGATCGCATTCTCCTCTACGAGGGCTCGCGCGGCTGTTGGTGGGGGGAGAAGCACCACTGCACGTTCTGCGGCTTGAACGCGCAGAGTATGAAGTTTCGTGCGAAAGCGCCCGAGCAGGCTGCGCGCGAAATGACGGCCCTCTCCAGCCGGTATGACACCACCCGGTTCAGGCTGGTCGATAACATCATCGACATGAAGTACATCGAGAATCTGTTTGGTCAATTTGCCGCTGCGCATTGCGATCTGGATGTCTTTATTGAAACTAAGAGCAATCTGCACAAGAGCCAGATCCGTACGCTGGCGGTGGGTGGCGTGAAATGCATGCAACCGGGGCTGGAAAGCCTCAGCCTGACGCAGCTCAAGTCGATGGACAAGGGCGTGACGCCCATGCAAAACATCGTGTGCCTCAAGTGGAGTTATTACTACCGGGTGGCGGTGTCCTGGAATATCCTGCTCGGTTTCCCTGGAGAAACGAACGAGGACTATCGGCGGCAGATCGAGCTCCTGCCTTCTCTCTTTCATTTACAGGCTCCGGAAGCGACGGGGAAATTCTGGCTCCAACGGTTTAGCCCCTATTTTACGCGGCCGCATGAATATGGCGTACGGATCACGGGACCGGGGATGTCTTATGAGTATGTGTATGATGCGGCGCGCGTTGACTTGCTCAAGGTCGCGTACGATTTCGAGTATGAACTCGATAACTGGCCGGTCGATCAGGATGTCTACCAGGAGTTAGTCGATCTGATCGGCGAATGGCAGCGGCGGTACCGTGCGACGGATCGGCCCTTCCTCTACTATTCGAAGGCCATGCAGTATGTCACGGTCTATGATGGGCGGAACCCTCAGGCGCCGACCAGGCAGCGCTTTGAATGGCCGGAAGCGGGCATCATTGAAGTCTGCAGCGAAGCGGCGAAAAGCCGAGACCAGATTGTAGCGGCGTTCCGGGAAGCCGGTCATGCGCAGAGTTATTCGGACTCTCAACTCTCGATGGCACTAGCCACTCTGACCGAGCGGCGCATCCTCTACGAAGAGCGCGGCAAATACTTTACGCTCGCGATTCCTGAAAACCCCTACCTCTAGCTGCGGGGCCCACCCGCTACATCGACAACTTCTCGGCCACGTTGCGCATTTGAACGCCGTGGACGAGTGATGCCCCTCCCCTAATCGCGCAGGCGACATGCACCGCTTCGGTCATCTCCTCCACATTGGAGCCCTTTTCGAGCGAGGCTTGCGTGTAGGCATCAATGCAATAGGGACATTGGACGGCGTGAGCAACGGCAAGGGCGATAAGCGATTTCTCACGTTCAGTGAGTGCGCCTTCAGAGAAGACGGCACGATAGTAGTTCATGAACTTGTCCCAGAGGTCTTTGTTGCCCTTGCCCATGTCGCCGAATTTGCCGAGATCGTGCGAATGGTAATACGAATCCATGCGAGCCTCCTGTGTCGGATCAAAGGTTCGGTAGAGATCGTTGAGAACACCGCTGGAAACGGATTCGCTCAGGCATGACCGGGAGGATCAGGCTCCACATTCTGAAGGACTTCGGAGAAGCGAGTGCCGACGATATCGGTGACTTTAGCCATGAGGTCGGTCACTTCTTTCCACTCTTCCGGGAGCAGGTCCTGCTTC
>JBEBHO010000156.1:0-8209 GCA_040081095.1 Nitrospira sp. | reverse complement strand
ATCGTCCGCAAGCCGCGCTCCTGCATGAGCGTGTGATCGATCACCTCGACGCTCGCCGGGATCTCTCGAATCGAGACGCCCAACCGGCTCGCTGACGCGCTCTTTTCCTCCAAATGCAAGGACCCGGTTCCCGCCGGCTGAATGGCGCGATCTCGAATCTCCATCTGAGGTACTTCGACCTCAGTTATGGGACTGATTGCCTGTACCTCATCCCGACCGTCTTCTGCAGCGCATAGCGGCACTGGCCAGTGAACGGCGCTCCCGATCACGACCACGGCGGTCAATAGACCCACGATATTGTCACGAGACTGACTCACGGTATTCCTCCTTGAGGCGGACTCACGGACGTCCGCACACGTCATGACCGTTCTTTCCCTGCTAAGCCGCGACCGGAGCGGATGCGGACGGGCCGCAACGATCCGATGGGCACGAGTTGCTGTGTGTCGTGTTTAGGACGGCAGCGTCGAAGGGGGACCGCGGACAGACGGTGAGGCAACCGGAGCCTGCACACCGCAAGATTCGGCGAGTAGAGAGAGCGGAACTGCGAGGTCAGCCACAACGATACCGGCGTCGCCTGACGCAAGTCCGGACCCGGCGGCATGGTCAAGCCAGGCATGGTCGTCGAGCAGCGTATGGGTCGGATCTCCGGTGAGGAGCCCCAAATCATGGTCGAGTAGCACGGCCGGCAACGGCAGCGCCAAGACCAGATAGGCCAGTAGGACGCCGACGAAGAAGAGCGGATGAAGATGAAGACGTGTCACAATCCCGTTACCGCTTTTCCTTGTGCGCCGCGTGCTTCCGGCAGAAGGAGCAATACTTCTTCAGCTCGATCCGGTCCGGATCGTTCTTCTTATTCTTCGTCGTCCAATAGACCGACTTGCCCGGCGACTCACAGCCGGTACACGCAACCGCAATGACTTCACGCATGAGAGGTGCTCCTTTGACGGCTTAAATCTTTTCTCCGGCGGCGCGCATGTCGGCGACCACACGGGCCAGCCCTTTCTTGTCGATAATCTTCATCCCGTGCGCCGAGACAGACAGCGCGATCCAGCGGTTCTCGTCCGGCAGAAAATAGCGCTTCCGCTGGATGTTCGGCAGAAACCGCCGCTTCGTCTTGTTGTTGGCATGACTCACGTTGTTGCCCGCTACCGGCTTCTTTCCTGTCACCTGGCATTGCTGCCCCATACTCTCCTCCTTGGTCATGTCACTTTGTCGCCATACTTCCCCTTACACAGTCAGCAGATCGTCATCAGCCTCCTGCCCCGCCGCTGGCTTCTCCGCCATGAGGGGAAACGGATCGGCGGCGGCACGCCAGCAAGCAAGTCCCGGCTCCAACTCTTCCTTCGTTAACAGACAGGCCTCCAGCCGCTCTACCAAAGCAGCCTGATCCATCTTCCGGCCGATCAGCACCAATTCCTGGCTGCGGTCGCCGAATTCCGAATCCCACACTCCCTGCACGCGCTGATACTCCGCTTCATCCTCCGGCCACTGCTCTCTCGGCAGCGCTGCATACCACCGTCCCGCCCAGCGAACCGCCCCGGCGCCTCCGGCCTGCGACCACAAACCGATAAGATCGGGACGCGACGCGATCCAGAACAGCCCCTTCGATCGGAGCACGCCCTGCCAGGGTTCCTGCAGCCATTGCCACAGGCGGGCCGGATGAAACGGACGCCGCGCGCGATAGACAAAGCTGGCGATTCCATATTCATCGGCTTCGGACCGTTCGTCGCCTCGCAGCGTCTTCATCCATCCGGCCGCCTGACTGGCTCGTTCGAAATTGAATAAGCCGGTATCCAGGATGGCCCGCAGCTCGACCTGCCCGTGCCGCGCAAACAGACACCTGGCCTCCGGATTGAGCCGCGCGAGAATGGCCGACAGTACGGCCACCTCGCTCTCGGGAACCAGATCTGTCTTGTTGATGACCAGCACATTGGCAAACTCAACTTGATCGATGAGCAAGTCCGTGATTGTCCGCTCATCCTCCTCGCCGAGTTCCAGCCCGCGAGCCTTCAGGTCTTCCGCTTCCCGATAGTCCTTGAGAAAATTGACGGCATCGACCACGGTGACCATCGTGTCCAATCGCGCCACGGCGGAGAGACTGCGTCCCTGCTCGTTTTCAAATTGAAAGGTTTCGGCGACCGGCATGGGCTCGGAGATCCCCGTCGATTCGATCAACAGATAATCGAAGCGTCGCTCCTCGGCCAGTCGCGCCACTTCGTTGAGCAGATCCTCCCGCAACGTGCAGCAAATGCAGCCGTTGCTCATCTCGACCAACTTCTCGTCGGTCCGGCTCAACGCCGCGCCGCCCTGCTCGACCAGCGTGGCGTCGATGTTCACCTCGCTCATATCGTTGACGATCACCGCGACGCGCAACCCTTCCCGGTTGTGCAGCACGTGATTCAGCAGCGTAGTTTTGCCCGCCCCCAGAAATCCCGACAGTACGGTGACCGGCAAACGGTCTCCGGGATTGCGGCGCGGGTGTCTGACGGCCTGTTCCGAGGCTATGGGCATGGTCTCTTCTCCTTGCTTAATTCGCATCAGACTCCTCGTCGCGTGATGCGGCTTCCTGGGTCGCGCGGGCAAACGGATCATCGAAGCGCCGCCACACCTCCTCCCCCAACAGGACTTCAGCCGGGGTCAGCAAGCAGGCGCGCAGACGTTGAAACAGACGCGGCTGATCCAGTCCATATCCGATACAAGCCAGCTCCTGACGCCGGTCGCCGAACTCGATCGTCCAATGCTTCTGGAGCCGCTGCTGAAACTCCTCCCCGGTCGGCCACTCTTCCCGCGGGGTTGCCACCCACCAGTCGCCCAGACACTCGTAGTGCCGCGCACCGGCCGTCTGCGCCCAGACGAAACACCGGTCCGGTTGGGACGCAAGCCAGAAATATCCCTTGCACCGCTCCACCCCGGGCCAGTCTTCTTCGATCAGCGCCCAGAGCCGTTCCGGATGGAACGGCCTGGTGGCGCGAAAGACTCCGGCGGTCCACCGCGGCAAACGGATCGCCGGCATCGGCGCTCCCTCAAGCAGCTTGGCCCATCCGGGCTGAAAGCCAACCGGATCGCCGGCAGACGGACGGCAACTCAGCAGACGCTCGGCCAAATCCGGTCCGGCGGAGGCCAGGAGCAGGTCGGCTTCAGGATTCAGGTACTGCAGCAGCGCACACAGACGTCCCCGCGCCTCAGGTCCGATTCGCTCGCTCTTGTTCACAACAACCATGGTGCTGTATTCCACCTGCTCGACCAGCAACTCGGACAAGGTGCGGCCGTCGTCCGCTCCACAACTCAGGCCGCAAGTCTGCAAATCGTCCGCACTGCGTACGTCGTCCCAGAATCGCTCGGCATCGATGACCGTCACGATCTGATCGAGCCGCGCCAAGGCAGCCAGCGGCGCCTCCTCGGCCCAAGCCTCGTTGAATACTTCCGCCACCATCATCGGCTCCACCAGCCCCGAACACTCGATGAGCAGACGGGAGAATCGACCCATGCGCGCAATGGCCGTGATGGCATCTGTCAGACTGTCGCGCAGCGAACAGCTCACACAATCCTGCACCAGTTCGGCCAGCACTTCGCCGAGGCGAAAGACCTCGATTCCGTCGTTCGAAACGGCAACAGGTTGACCGGACGCCGCGCCTCGATCATGGATGAGCACCGCCAGAGGGCCGGCGGGTTGCTTCGCCAGCACATCGCCTAACACCCGGCTCTTGCCCGCGCCGACAAACCCGCACAATACCGTCACCCGCAGAGACGCCGCTGTCGGCGGCTCTGGCAGAGGTGCGCTACCTGACTGAGACGACATGACAGCCTCCCACCGCGCCATTGGCGCACTACGCCTTGTTGATCATGTACGCCAAGATCCTGCCTCAGTACCCATCCGGCCCGGCGAACGGCAGCAAGGCAATCTGACGGGCACGCTTGATCGCCCGCGTCAATTCCCGTTGCCGCTGCATGCTATTGCCGGAAATCCGGCGAGGCACAATCCGGCCGGTTTCCGTCAGGAATCGGCGAAGAAACTCCACGTTCTTAAAATCGATGGGGGTCGTATCGTCAATGCTTCTGCACCGCCGCTCTCCAAACATGCCGTCCTCCTCTCCGTAGACTCTACCAACTGGACTTGCGCACTCCGGGAATATCGCCCCGCAACGCCAGCAGCCTGAAATCGATGCGCGACATGGCGAACCGCCGCAAATACCCACGGACCCGTCCGGAAATCTCGCACCGGTTTCGCACGCGCACAGGGCTGGAGTTTTTCGGCAAGCCGTTCAAGGCGCTTTGCGCCTTCCGCTTCTCCTCGTCGCTGCTGGCTTTGCTCTTGATCACCGCCTTGAACGCGGCGCGTTGGTCGGCATACTTCCCCACCAATTGTTTTCGCTTCTCATTCCGCAACCGGCTGCTGATCTTCGCCATACCATTCTCCTTTCCCGTATCGTGTATTCCCGTCCTATGCAGTCCGTTCGCACTTCAACAATCGTTCGTCAGCCGGGCGCTCGCCGAAACTCACCCACTGCCCCTGCTGCACGGAGTAGCAACTCGCGCAAGTGAGGTCCTCGAATGGGGACAGGCCCATCACCCAATCGCGCGAGAAGTCCCCGCAATACTCACGCGGCAAGAACGCCGCAAAGCCTGATTTCGGAGACGACCATTGATCCGCCATACCTTCCTCACGGCCTCCCGGGTTCTCTGGTGAACACCGTTCGTCCTGCAACCAGCGTCCGTACAACCTGTCCCGGCAGCGTCCAACCACCGAAGGGGGTATTCCGCCCCTTGGAGTAAAACCGTTCAGGCTCGACCATCCTGTGGGCATGCGGATCCACTAAGGTCACATCGGCATCGGCACCGGGCTGTAGCGTGCCCTTCGCGAGACGCACGATCCTCGCCGGCTGAAGGGTCAAGCACGCCACCGCCCGCTCACGTGAAAGCTGCCCGCCGTCAACCAGCCGTAGCGTCAACCCCAACGCCGTTTCCAGCCCCACGATGCCGAACGGTGCGCGGTCCATGCCCCACTGCTTCTCATATTCGGCATGCGGCGCATGGTCGGTCGCAATCGCGTCAATCGTGCCATCCGCCAAACCCTCGATCACCGCCGCGCGATCCCGCGCGCTCCGCAACGGCGGATTCATCTTCGCGTTGGATCCGGATTCGCAAACCGATTCATCCGTCAGCGTGAAGTGATGCGGACAGGCTTCCGCCGTCACCGACATCCCCTGCGCTTTCGCCCGACGAACGGCTCCAACCGTTCCTTCCGTGCTCACATGCGCCACATGCAGCCTGGCCCCGGTTTCTCCCGCCAAGAGAATATCCCGATTGACCATGCGATCCTCGGCCAGCGAGGGAAGAGCGCGGAGCCCAAGCGCGCGGGCGACAGGACCATCATTCATGCAGCCGCAGCCGGACAGGCTCAGATCTTCACAGTGGTCGATGATGAGCAGATCGACCTCCGCGGCCAACTGCATCGCCCGCCGCATGACGGCCTCATCCATGACCGGACGGCCATCGTCAGAGACTGCCACGCAGCCGGCTGCCTTCATGGCGTGAAAATGATTCACCACCCGGCCTCGTGCCTCCTTCGTAATCGCTCCGATCGGGTACACGTTCGCCGCACCGACGACATTCGCACGATCCACGACCCACGCGGTTCGTTCAGCTGAGTCATTCACCGGGTTGGTATTCGGCATGCAGCACACCGTGGTGAATCCTCCGGCCACGGCCGCCGCAGTCCCGGTCGCAATGGTTTCCTTGTACTCGAATCCCGGCTCACGCAGATGCACATGCAAATCCACCAGCCCCGGCAGCACGAGCAGCCCGCGCGCGTCAATCGATTCCACGATCGCGCCGCTCGCCCGCCGTTGGAGTCCTTCCCCTACCGCCACGATCACCCCGCGTTCGATCAACAGATCCACGGCTCCGCCCCGGTGGCCCGGATCGATGACGTTCCCGCCATGAATCAAGATCACCGTATCAACTCGACTGCGATCCGTTCCTTACCCTGAACCAGCGCCGCCACCCGGTGAAGAAACGTCCGGACCTCCGCCGGCTTCATCTGATCATCCGGGATCTCCGCCACGAGAAAGACTCCATCGAGGAGTGCGAACAGGCCGTGCGCAATTCGATGATGCCCGGCGACACCGACGCCGAACGCCTCGACGAACGATGCGCGGCTCGCCGGATCAGCGCAACAGAGGGAATACCCGGCGGCCTGTATATTCGGATGAAACCGGTCCACTTCCCGCCAATGCATGTCATGATCCGCCGAGACATGGATGATACGGAGCTGGGGAATCAGCGCGTGGCTCCGCTCCTCAAGTTCGACAATCTGCGCGAGGCAGGCATGTTTCTCGATGTTCGGCAGCGTAGACACCACGACCAATCCTGCTTGCAGGTCGTCCGGAACAAGCGGCCGCCTGGCCAATCGGGCAGCTGGGATCGCAAAGTCGCCTTCGACCCGATGCCCCGGAGTCGGCACGATTCCTAGCAGTTCAATCCGGCTGGTTCCCAATTGTGCGGTTCTCATGTGTGGGCCTTCTTCATTCCATCAGTGCGGCAACATCGTCAGAGCGCCGATCGTCACCATCCCCGCAATCATCATGGCAAACTGCCACACACCCTTTGCGGCGCCGACTCGTCCATGCAAGCCCGGCACAAGGTCCGCCAGGCCGATATACAAAAAGCTGGCAGCCGCGACGCCCAGTGCGTAGGGCAGGATCGGTTCGGCATAGGCGAGTCCCCCATAGGCCGCGACGACACCAACCAACGTCCCCAAGCCGGACAGGGTGTTCCACAGAAACGCTTTCCATCGGGTGAATCCGCTGGACAGCAAAATCGTAAAGTCGCTCAATTCCTGCGGCACTTCATGGCCCAACACCGCCAGCGTCGTCACCAGCCCTAAGCCGGGTGAGGCAACACAGGCCGCGCCGATGGCAATTCCATCGGCACAGTTATGAACGGCGTCGCCGATCAGCACTAACATGCCGGTTTTCTTGTTCATGGCATGATCGTGCTCATGCCCGTGATCGTGCGCGCCTTCGTCGCCATGGGCATGTCGCCAGATCACCGTCCACTCCAAGACGAAAAACAAAACCAGCCCGCCCAGAATGGCGATTCCCACTTCGTGGACAGACGCCCGTTCCAAGGCTTCGGGAATCAAGCCGATCACCGCCGTCGCCAGCATCGTGCCGGTCGCATAGCTCAGGAGATAGGGCATCGCCCGATGTCGCCAGCCATCCGGAATGAACAGGACGAGACAGGCCGGCAGCAACGCTCCAAGACTGCCCAGCAGGCCCATCCAGATCACAAACCACCAGGTTGCTTCGGCGGGTACGCTCACGGCTCATCACGCTGGCCACGAGGCCCCTCATCCGTCTCAATACTCGACATCAGGTCTCCTCCTCCGCCTGCGGCGGATGCTCCTGTTTGATCCTCGGAAGCAGCTCAGCCAAATTGCAGGGATGATGATTCAGATCGAGCTGGGGCAGAATGATCTTTTCCATGCCCAGCCGGCACGCGCCGGTGCTGCCGGGCAGCAGAAACACGATCGTATCGCCGCAGACACCCGCATCGGCGCGGGACTGAATGGTGGAAGTACCGATCTCGGCAAAGCTCAGCCAGCGAAACAGTTCGCCGAATCCCGGAATCGGCTTCGTGAACAGGGACCGGACGGCATCGGGCGTCACATCCCGCTGCGTCACGCCGGTGCCGCCTGTCACGATGACAAACTCGACTTTGGGATCGGCCACCCAGGCGGCGATGGTCGCGCGAATCGTTTGAAAATCGTCCTTGCACATCTTCCGGTCCGCGAGATGATGACCGGCCTGCATCAATCGATCGACAATGGCGTTGCCGCTCGTATCCGTCTCAGGCGTCCGGCTATCGGATACGGTCAACACGGCGACGGCCACCGGTGCTCCGGCTTTTGCAATCACTGTCATGATTCCTGCTCCTCTTGCGCTGACAGCGCATCGTGAACCACGACACACCAATGTCTGACCTCTGAAAGCCGCACGGCCCAGCGCGCTTGGCCTTCCTCGTCTCCCGCCTCCGCCAGCAGATGCAGCATGGCCTCCGCCAACGCGCCGGCCTCCGCGGCATGCTCCAGGCGGGCCAACGACATCTCTGTGCTGTGCGCCAGCTCCCAGGCCCGCTGAAACAGGACGATCAGCGGGACGATCGAGGTGGACCGGGCGGCCATACCGGGAGCGATCTCCGCCGCCCC
>JBEBHO010000318.1:0-2146 GCA_040081095.1 Nitrospira sp. | reverse complement strand
CAGTTTCCCGACAATGGCCCGACCGTTCGGCTTGATGTAGCCATACCCCGTTTCCGGCCTGATCGGCTTGATCCCGAACGTCACAAGATGGCCGTCCTTGGCAAGCTGTGTCGCTAGCGATACAGCAGCCTGAAACTCCCGCTGGCCGGTCACCACATGATCGGCCGGCACCACCAACATGACGCCATCCGGATCACGCCGCATGACTTCCAACGCCGCCAGCGCGATGGCCGGTGCCGTGTTGCGACCTTCCGGCTCAAGGACAAACCCGTTCTTGAGTTCATCCTTCCAGTCGGCCAGCTGCACACGAATCTGCTCCGCCTGAGCCGCATTGGTAGAGATGAGGACCTGGGATGCCGGCGCACAGCCGCGCACGCGCCGCATGGTTTGCTGGATCAAGGTGTGCTCGCCGCCCCCGATCTTCAACAGCTGTTTAGGGAATAGATGCCGGCTGAGCGGCCAAAATCGAGTCCCGCTCCCCCCCGCCATGATGACTGGATACAGCACGCGCTTATCAATCCCCATGATGCATCCTCATCTGGTTGACTGTCTCGCAGCCTTGGGAGCCGTTCGGGCCTGCAGCAGCAGCTCTGCCAGTTCCCGCACACAGCCCTCGCCACCTTTTTTTTTGCAGACATAATCGACCGCCGCACGGATCGCCGGCATGCCATCGGCCGGAGCCGCCGAAAACCCGACCGCCTGCAATGCTTCGAGATCGTTCACGTCATCGCCGATATAGGCCACCTGACTGAGGGATAACTCATGGCGGGCCACCAGCTCTCGCAGTAAAGTGAGCTTGTCCATCACCCCCTGATGCAATTCAGGAATGGCGAGTTTTTCAGCGCGCCTGGCCACCAGCTTGGTTCGCTCCTGCGTCACGATCGCCGTGATAAAGCCGGCCTTTTGCAGCAGCTTGATCCCCATCCCATCGCGCGTATTGAATTTTTTCCACTCATCGCCCGATTCGGAATAGTACATGCCCGCATCGGTCAAAACCCCGTCGACGTCGGTCGCCACGATGCGAATCTGCTCCAAGCGACTTCGCAGTCTTTGCTTGCCGGTTGCAACAACTCGTTTTTTCACAATTATTCAGCCATCCCGTGAGGAGCAATACGGACAATCACCTACATCGTGGAAACCATCATACCCAGGCAGCTACGCTTTGCCAAAGGAAAATGCATCTATGCTGGTGGGTTCCGAAAAGAATCGGCTCAATACGGTAGCGGACTGCGGTCATGACCAAGGAGGAGAACAGGAAAAGATACCCGGTCAGGAAACCCGTTGAGGGACCGTCGGCGTAAAGCTCGGAACCCGCTGGCGGAGTTGTAACAGGAGTTCTTCCTCTGTCCACTGTAAGAGGTTGACGTCAAGCAGATCGAGCCATGGCTCAAGATCGGCGAACGGGAACGGCCCGACCGCGCGATTGATCTTCTCATGGGCCGTCGATTCGACCTGCTCGCTTTCGTCGAACAACTCTTCGTACAACTTTTCCCCGGGCCGGATGCCGGTAAACACAATCTCAACATCTTTGCCCGGGACCAATCCGGACAGCACGATCATGTTCCTGGCCAAATCCACGATCCGTATCTGTTCACCCATATCGAGGACAAACACATCCCCACCTTGCCCGATCACACTGGCCTGCAAGACCAATTGCACCGCTTCGGGGATCGTCATGAAAAATCGCTTGATCTCCGGATCCGTCACCGTGATCGGACCCCCTTTGCGAATCTGTTCGGTAAACAGCGGGACCACACTGCCATTACTCCCCAGGACATTTCCGAAACGTACGACGGCATACTTCGTCCGTCCCCGGTGATTGAAGCCCCGAATGACCTGCTCGGCAATGCGCTTCGTCACCCCCATCACGCTGGTCGGATTCACGGCCTTATCCGTGGAGATCAACACGAACCGGTCCACGCCTGCGACCAACGCGGCCTCGGCAACCACGCGCGTGCCCAATACGTTGTTCCGCACCGCTTCCTTGGGATTCAGCTCCATCAGCGGCACATGCTTATGGGCTGCGGCATGAAACACGAGATCCGGGTTCGTCTGGCGAAAGACTTCCGCCACCCGTTCAGGGACCGTCACATCGCCGATGATCGGAAGAACCCCGACGGCGGGAAACATCGCGCGCAATTCCAGC
>JBEBHO010000359.1:0-8233 GCA_040081095.1 Nitrospira sp. | reverse complement strand
CAACCCCGCCACTTTCTTGCCCGCGATCACCTGCACCGTCTGCACGAGAAACTCGATCTCGCGAATCCCGCCGATGCCGAGCTTCACATTGCGCCGCTCATGGCCGCGATCGGCCATCTTCGCATCGATCATCTCCTTCACGCCCCGTACATCCTGCACAATGACCAGCGCGCCGGAGAGATCGATTTTTTCTTTGGCCGGTCCGAAGATGAACGGCTTCACGATCTTCAGAAACGATAGGCCGACTTCCATGTCGCCGGCAACCGGCCAGGCCTTGAGCAACGCCAACCGTTCCCATACCACCCCTCTGGTGGCATAGTACTTTTTGTAGTCGTCGAGCGACCGGGCCAACTGACCGACCGAGCCTTCGGCCCGCAGGCGCAGATCCACACGAAAGACGTAGCCTTCCCTGGTCTGCTCGCTCAGCGCCTTCGTCAACTCGCGCGAGAGGATCTCAAAATATTCTTCATTGGAAATACCGACCGCGCCGGGCTTCACTGCCTGCTTGCCGCGCGGCGCTCTGGTCTCGCCGTCATGCGAAGCATAGACATAGATCAAATCGACGTCCGAACTGTAGTTCAGCTCATGTCCACCGAGTTTGCCCATCCCCATCACGGCAAAGCCCGTCTCCACCCACCGCCCTTGCTTCGTCTTGTGCATCGGCACACCATACTGCTGGCGCAGGTCGGCATCGACGATCTCATAGGCCGCATGAATGAGCAGACTCGCCAAATCCGACAGCGAGGCCGTCGTTTCTTGAACGGGCGACAGCCGCAACAGGTCGCGCACGCCGATCCGCAGCATCTCCCGCCGGCGAAACCGGCGCAGCGCCTCTAGCTTCATCTCCTTCACCGTCAGATGCGCCAGGCTCTTGTGCAACGCCGTCTCCAGCTCTTTCCTGGCCGGCGGCTTCGCCAACACCTTCTCTTCCGACAACCAATAGACCAGCATGGGATCGCGAATCACCGTGAAGGCGAGCGCATCGCTGTTCCCGAAGATCGTGCAGAGCAGATCGAGCATGCGCGGCGAACTGCGCAGATAATCGAGAAAGGACGAGCGCGTAACCTCACCGAATAGCCGCTCCCAATGGTTCAGCGCCTGGCCCGGATCGGCGGTTCGGGACAAGGACTCCAGGAGAATGGGAAGAATCTCGGCCAGTTGCCGGCGCTGATGCGGATCACCCGCCATCGCCTGCAGATTGCGGTCGGCCTGATCGATATCGTGCAGGCCGTAGGCAGACAGAATCGCCCCGGTCTGTTGCGGGTCAGGTTCGCTGGCCAGCAACACCGGACGAGGGTCAGGCTTAAGAGAAGCAGCCTGACCAGGCGTCTGATCCGGTTTCGTAGAATGGGTTGTCGTGCGATGAGACATGGCGGGGCATTATACTGACTCGGCGCATTTCGGTATACTGGCTGGCAGCACGATTTCAGCATTCAGCTGCCAGCTATCAGCCTTTGAATTGATCGACTTTCCGGCTGAAAGCCGACAGCTGATAACTCATAGTTGATAGTCAAAGGATTCGACGACGATGCCCGTTGATGAAGCGCTTCGGCAAACTGTCACGTCCCTCTGTGCCGATACCCCGCCCGACATCCTGCAGGACTTTCTCAGCCGCATGGATCGGGAATACTTCCGCCGTTTCGAACCGGCCACGATCGCTCAGCACGTGCATCTCGCCGCCCGCCTCACGCCCGAGCATCCCTGCGAGGTCACGATTGCCGAACGCAGCGATCAGCACTTCGATCTGACCCTCGTCGCCTACGATTACTTTTCAGCCTTCGCCAACATCTGCGGCCTCCTCTCGGCCTTCGGCCTGAACATCGAAGAAGGCCAGATCTATACCTTCGCCGACAGCGCCCCGCCGGCAACTGCCCGGGCCAGTTATTCGAGCGGCGCACGCATCCGGCCGAAAACCAGGCCCGGCCTGAGCCAGAAAAAGATCGTGGACGTCTTTCGCGTGCAACCGGTGCGCGGCATACCCTTTGGACCAGAAGACCACCGTCGCCTCATCGCGGAACTCACCGCCCTATTGCAGCAACTCGATGCCGGTCAGTTCGACGAAGCGCGCCAGGCCGTGAATCGCCAATTGGTCGAGCAGCTCGGCAAGCGTCGCGGCTCATTCAGCGGCCTGCTCCACACCGTTCACATCACCTTCGACAACAGCCAGTCGCCGACCGACACGGTGATGGATATTCAATCGGACGACACACCCGCGTTTCTCTACGCCTTCGCCAATGCGCTCGCCATGCGCAACATCTATATCGACAAAGCGCAGTTCGCCATCGAAGGCGGCAAGCTGCACGACCGTTTTTACGTCCGCAATCGCCACGGGCAGAAACTGACCGACCCGATCGATCAACAGCACCTGCGCCTCACCGCTGTGCTCATCAAGCAATTCACCCACGCCCTCACCTGGGCACCAGACCCGGCCAAGGCTCTCGAAGCCTTCGATCAGTTCCTCGACCTCACCGTGCAAGACACCAAGGGCAAGGCCCAACAGCAGGCCCTCGCATTCCTCGGCGATAAAAAGACCTTTCCCCTCCTCGCCCGACTGCTCGGCACCAGCGACTTTTTGTGGGAGGATTTCCTGCGCCGCCAGCACGGCAACCTCCTGCCGCTCCTGCAACAGTATCGCGATGCCCCGCTCATCAAGCCGCACGCGTCGCTCAAGAAGGAACTCGACAAGCTCGTGGACAAGGCCAAGACCGACGAGGCCCGCAAAGAAGCCCTGAACCGGTTCAAAGACCAGGAACTCTTCCGGATCGATATGAAACACATGGCCGAAGCCTCCGGCCTCGCCGACTTTTCCCAAGCCCTGACGGAACTGGCAGAAGTCATCGTGGAACGGAGTCTGAAGGACTGCCAGGCCAAGCTGGAGAAGCAATACGGCGCGCCGAAATTGTCCAACAAGAAACCCTGCCCCTTTACGATCCTAGGCCAGGGCAAATTCGGCGGGCGCGAACTCGGCTACGCCTCCGATATCGAAGTCCTCTTCGTCTACGGCGGCGCCGGACGCACCAGCGGCAAACAGGGCATCGAAAACAGCGAATACTTCGAACGGCTCGCACAGGAACTCCTCCAGTGGATCGAAGCCAAGCAGGAAGGCATCTTCCACCTCGACATCCGCCTGCGCCCCCACGGCGGCAAAGGCTCCCTGACCAATCCGCTCGAAGAAATCATCAGCTATTACAGCCCCACCGGTTTAGCCGCACCGTTCGAACGCCAGTCCATGATCAAGCTCCGCACCGTCGCCGGAGACGCCGCGCTCGGCAAGCAGGTCGAAACCCATCGCGACCGCTATGTATACAGCGGAGAACCCTGGGATCTTCCTACGGCTCTCGAGTTACGACGCCAGCAGCTCAAGCAACTGGTCGAGCGCGAGACGATTAACGTGAAGCTCAGCCCTGGTGGCGTCGTCGATATCGAGTACGCAATCCAATATCTGCAAATCATGCACGGCCACAAGCATCCCATCTTACGGACACCCAACAGCATGCAGGCCTTGGCGGGATTGGTCGAATGCGGGATCGTGACCCGGCAGGATGGCGAGAGTCTGCGAAAGGCCTATCTCTTTATCAGAATGCTCATCGACGGCCTGCGCATGGTGCGCGGCAACGCGAAGGACCTCGTTCTCCCACCCACCGACTCCGAGGAGTTCATCTTCCTCGCCCGCCGCGTCGGCTACACCACGGACGACTGGCAAGCAGGGGCGAGACATCTGCAGACGGATATCGAACAGCATATGAAACAGACGCGAGAGTTTTTTGAGCGCACGTTCGGGAAGCTGTGAACTACATACCTCAAATACTGTCAGTCACGGTCACAAGCACCACGTTGACAGTTGAGTTGAGCGACGGGCGAACCCTCTCGGTGCCACTCGCCTGGTTTCCTCGCTTAGTGCACGCGACGCTGACCGAACGAAAGAGCTACCGGTTGATCGGACGCGGGCGCGGCATTCATTGGGACACGTTAGACGAGGACATCGGCATCGACGGGCTCTTGGCCGGCAAACCCTCAGGAGAAAGTCAGGCCTCATTCAAGAAATGGCTGACCGCACGTCAAGGCACCAAATCCAAACGAACGACCACACGCGCCAGCATCCGCCGCCGCTAATAAATTCCTCCTCTTTGCCCACCGCGTTGGCTACACACCACCTCTCCGCAATCTTTATTTCCTCTGCACCACCCTAACAAGCGACCATCCCCATGAGCCGAATACGACTGCTATTCAGCTCATGTTTTTGCTCGAATGTGAGCCGAATAGACGTAGCACTGGCTTATGAAGGCGGCACGAGCGCAAAGAAATACATGACCACCACCGGAACGTCGAAGGCCACGGCGACGCGCGATTTCCAAGAGCTTGCCGAAAACGGCATATTCGAGCCTATTGGTGGCGGCCGGAGCACGCAGGACAAGATCAATCTGTAGAAGAGTTCGGCGGCGGCAACGCGAAGGATCTCGTCCTCCCGCCAACCGACTCCCACGAATTCATCTTCCTCGCCCGCGCGTAGGCTACATCACGGACGACTGGCAAGCAGGAGCAAGACATCTTCAGACAGATATTGAGCAACACATGAAGCAGACGCGGGCACTCGCCGCCATCTGGGCCGCGCCCGCAAGGCCTGTTGCCGCATCAGTCGCTCGATCCGATGCAGGCCGCACCCCTCACCCTCGGCCAGTAGATCGTGCCACACGCGTCTCCCGCCGTAGGTCCGGTCACTTTGCAGGAAACTCGTCCGAATCTTGGCGCCCAACACCTCGTCGCGGCGCGCGCGTTGGCTGCGTGGCCGCGTCAGCCACGCATAGAACCCACTCCGCGAGACCCCGAGCGCCTCGCACAACCACGCCGTCGGCCAGCTCCCCCGGTGCTTCACGATGAACCCGCACTTCCCAGCGACTCCTTCGCGAAGTAGGCCGCGGCTTTTTTTAGAATGTCCCGCTCTGCCTTGAGCTTGATCCCTTCGCGGCGGAGGCGTTCGATCTCCACCTGATCCGGTTTCATCTGTCCCTGACCGGGGAAGGCCTGCTGCGAATCGGCCGCCCACTCCTGGCCCCATCGGCGTAACACGGTGCCATGCACGCCCAAATCCCGCGCGGCTTGTGCCACCGGCACGCCTCGTTCTCGAACTAGTTTAACCGCCTCCAGCTTAAACTCTCGCGTAAACTTGCGTCGCTCCATGACGCACCTCCGGTTTCATTGATACACCTAACTCGGTGTCTTTGAAACCGGCAGCAGGCCAGGAGTTATTTCCGATTGATCGGCGCAGTCAGAAAGAGGAATCACAATCAGACCTCGATCCAGAATTTCCCCTCAGGGGCATCTAGACAACTGCTTTTGACGGAAGGTATCCTAACACCCCGACTGAACTTCACCATGGAGTGCTGCAATGCATGTTATGAAGATCGCTCGAACATATGTCCTCTCCGCTGCGCTTCTTTCACTCACACTTCTTTCCTGCTCCGGAGGCGGCGGTTCGAGCGGGGGCACAACAGGGCCATCAGCATCTCCGTTGACTCCTGCCGGGCCACCCATCACATGGACGACGAAGCGGCCCATGCCGACCCCGCGCACGGAACTCGGCGTCGCCACGGTGAATAACAGGCTCTATGCGATCGGCGGGTACTCGGGAACAGCCTTACCCGGATCAGTCCTCCAGACTGTAGAGGAGTATGATCCTGCTACAGATACATGGACTCGCAAAGCGGACATGCCCACAGCCCGCCGGCAGCTTGTGGTCGTCGCAGTCAATGGCAGAATCTATGCGATCGGTGGAGTCGATTTCACATCAGATACGAGTGCTCTCGTTTATTCTTACGCAACCGAAGAGTATGACCCCGCTACAGACACATGGGCGGCTAAGGCCCCCATACCAACCGGTGGAGGCGTAAACAACCATCTGGGCAATCGCTTCATCGGTGGAGCCGCCGCCAACGGGAAGATCTATATCGCCGCCTACAGCAATCCGGGCTCCCCGTGGATTACACAGGCCCACGAGTATGATCCCGCCACAAACACGTGGACGAGTAGGACGGCTCCCCCCTTCGGCTACACGCGCTATGCGGTCGCCTCTCATGGCAACAAAGTCTATGCCCTGTCCGACATCGGAGAATTTGCCGAGTACGATCCTGCCAAAGATGTGTGGACGATACGGCCTCCGACCACTACCAGCCGGTTCCGGACCGGCCTCACCTCGTCAGGAGGGAAGCTGTATTCCGCTGGTGGGGGAATCGGATCATCGGCGGTCGGCACCGTCGAAGAATTCGATCCCATGACCCACAGCTGGGCGGTGCGTGCCTCTCTCCCCTCTGCCCGTACCTCTCCCTCACTTGGAGAGATTGCCGGAAGGCTCTATACCGTCGGAGGATCATCAAATACCAGCGAGAGCTTCCCTGCCCCGGTGACCACGCTCGAAGAAGGGTTGCCTCCCGCCCCCGGTTCCGTCCTGCAGATTCCCACTGGAGACGCAGTCACAGCATCAAGCGGACAAGTGACTGTCAGATGGAACCCCGTTGCCGGAGCGACCTCCTACAATCTCTATATGGCATCAGATCCAAACCTAGATCGCAGCAACTACGCTGGCCTCGCCGATGGAGCAAAATTAATCGGCGTCTCCTCCCCGTACACCATTCCAGGACTGACAAACGGCAGGACGTACTACCTTTTTGTGACTGCGGCAAACGCAACATGGGAAAGCGAAGAATCCTTCGGCGCCTCAGCCACGCCCGCCACCGCACCGGGCTTGCAATGGAGCACAAAGACTCCCATGCCGACACCTCGTCTTGACGCAGGAGCCGCCACGGTCAATGGAAGGATCTACGTCATTGGAGGGTTTTCGGGAAGCACGCTCGCTACCACCGAAGAGTATGATCCGGCGACGGATACGTGGACGCCCAAAGCGAACATGCCTACCCCGCGCCGCGCGCCGGTCGTGGCTTCCGTCAACAACAGGATTTACGCGATCGGGGGAATGAGTTACCCGAGCCGCATCGACCAGGTTCTCTATACCTATGTCACCGAAGAGTACGATCCTGCCACCAACACCTGGTCAACCAAAGCTCCAATGCCTATCGGCAATGCGGTCAATTCCGTCCTTGGCAACCGATTTATTGCAGGCGCGGCCATCAACGGCAGGATCTATATCACCGTTTTCAACAACAGCGGCCTGCCTCCGATTTTTTCGACATTTGAGTATGATCCAGTCGCAGACGCCTGGGACATCGGCAAAGCTCCCGTGCCATTCGGTCATAGTCAATATACCGTGACCGCACTCAATGGAATCCTGTATGCACTCAATGGCGACACCTCTGGAGCCAGTTCTTTTGCAGAATATTCACCCGCTACAGACACCTGGACCGTCAAAGCCCCTCCGTTAAGAAACCTATCCCAGGCTCGACTGATTGCCGTGCCAGGCAGGAATAAGCTCTACGCAGTGGGAGGCTCTGATTCAACGGATGTGCATGACGCCGTGCAGGAATATGATCCTGCCACGAATACATGGACCAGCCAGGCATCCGTTCCTATCCCGCGTCATTCTGCGGCAACCGCTGAACTCGGCGGGAATGTCTATACATTTGGAGGGTCGCTGTTCCCCGAGCGAATCGTGGTGGGCTCGACCTTTTTGAGTCCGTTCCCCTTGACCGACGTTGAAAAGGGTCAATAAGACTGTCTGGTGTAATGCGTAAAGGGCGAGCGGGGTAACTCCCATGAGAGGACCCCGCCCCTGATACCGAATCGCGAGTCAGTGCCAACAGAGTGGCTTCGCTTGACGAAAGTGATACTAGAGTCGAGGGTCAGCAACTGTCTTGAAAATCAAGTCGGCTGACTGACCGCCACCCGCCATGGCGTCCCACGCTTCAGCATCGCATTCAAGATGGTGAGCAACTTCCGCATGCACGCCGTGAGTGCGAGCTTCTTCGCTTTCCCCGCCTGACAGAGCCGCTGATAGAACGCCCGGATGACCGGATTTCTGCGCGTGGCCACCAGGGTGGCCATGTAGAGGGCCGCCCGCACATGGGCGCGTCCACCCCAGATGGCGCGGCGCCCTTTGAGGGTGCCGCTGTCGCGTGGAAACGGCGCGACGCCGGCTAAGGCCGCCACTTCTTTGCGCGTCAAAGTCCCCAGCTCAGGCAAGTTGGCGAAGAGCGTCGTCGTGAGGACCGGCCCCACGCCTGGCACGCTCCGCAAGACGTCTTCCTTCTCTCGCCACACCGGGCTCTCGCGCATGGTCGTCGTG
>JBEBHO010000329.1:0-8255 GCA_040081095.1 Nitrospira sp. | reverse complement strand
CGCCTCGAGGACCTTTAAGCGCTTCGCATACTTTTTCTTCAAGGCTGCCGACGCCGACGTCTTCGCCTTGATCTGAATCTCATCCCACAAACTATTGATATCGATCTTGCGCAACAGGTCGCGAATGGCTTCCGCACCGATGCCGACCTTAAACCCACTGGATCCGAATTCAGACTGCAAGGTGCGCAGCTTGTCCTCCGGAACCAATTCCTTTTCAGAGAGATCCGTCGATCCCGGATCGACGCAGACATAACTCTCGAAATAGAGGATCTTCTCGAGCTGCTTCAAGCTCATATCAAGCAGCGTTCCGATACGGCTCGGCACACCCTTGAGGAACCAGATGTGCGCGACCGGCGCGGCCAACTCGATGTGCCCCATGCGCTCGCGGCGCACTTTGGACTGAATGACTTCGACGCCGCACTTGTCGCAGACGATCCCGCGATGCTTCATGCGCTTATACTTGCCGCAATTGCACTCCCAGTCCTTGATCGGACCGAAAATCTTCGCGCAGAAGAGGCCGTCCTTTTCCGGCTTGAACGACCGGTAATTGATCGTCTCCGGCTTCTTGACTTCGCCGTAGGACCAGGACCGGATCTTCTCGGGCGACGCAATGCGAATCCGCATCGAATCGAACGACACCGCATCACGCGGCTTCTCAAACAATGTATATACGCCTTCCAATGTAGGACCTCCTCTGATACCGGCTTTCAACCGGCACACAAGTGGTTAGTCTTGCGACTTCAGCAACTCGACGTCGAGCCCCAAACTCTGCAACTCTTTGACCAAGACATTAAACGATTCGGGCAACCCTGGTTCGAGGAATGGTTCGCCCTTCACAATTGCTTCATACATACGCGACCGGCCCGGGACGTCGTCGGACTTGACAGTCAGGAACTCCTGCAGCGTCGACGCAGCGCCATACGCCTGCAAGGCCCAGACTTCCATTTCTCCGAGCCGCTGACCGCCGAACTGGGCTTTACCACCCAAGGGCTGTTGCGTCACCAGAGAATAGGGCCCGATGGACCGTGCGTGAATCTTGTCGTCCACCAAGTGGTGGAGTTTCAGCACATACATGTAGCCGACGGTAACCGGACTGGCAAATGTCTCTCCGGTTCGCCCGTCCACCAATGTGCTTTGTCCGCTCGGCGGCAATTTCGCCTTCGTGAGTAGATCCTTGATTTCTTTTTCAGACGCCCCGTCGAACACCGGGCTTGCCACTTTGATCCCCAGCGCCTTGGCCGCCCACCCGAGGTGCGTCTCCAAGATCTGCCCTACGTTCATACGTGAGGGCACGCCGAGAGGATTCAGCACGATTTCGACTGGTGTGCCGTCCGGCAAATAAGGCATATCCTCTTCCGGCAACACGCGCGACACGACACCCTTGTTTCCATGTCGTCCCGCCATTTTATCGCCGACCTGAATCTTGCGCTTCATCGCGACATACACCTTCACCAGCTTGATTACGCCGGGAGGCAATTCATCGCCGCGCTTCAGACGTCCGACTTTTTCGTCATACAGCGTTTGGAGAATTTCGATCTGCTCCTTCGCTCGCCGCTCCACATCTTCGAGTTCCTTCTGTTCATCCGGATCGCTCAAGATGATGTGGCGCACGGTATCGTCAGGGAGCCGCTTGAGAATCTCGGCCGTCAGCTTGCCCTTCTTCTTCAGAATGACATCGCCGGTATCCGGATCCATCAAATCACGGCCGACCACTTTACCGAGTAAGAGCTTACGAATTTTCTTCGTCTTCTCTTCATCGATGATGCGCAGCTCTTCGTGATGATCGCGCTGCAATTTCATCTGGTCGTCGCTCTCGATGCTCTTGGAGCGCTCGTCTTTATCCAGGCCTTTGCGGGAGAAAATCTTAACGTCGACCACAATCCCTTCGACACCCGGCGGAACCGTCAACGACGTGTCTTTCACATCGCCGGCCTTTTCACCGAAGATCGCCCGGAGCAACTTCTCTTCCGGCGTCAACTGCGTCTCGCCCTTCGGCGTGACCTTACCGACCAGAATATCGCCCGGCTTCACTTCGGCGCCGATGCGAATGATGCCGCTTTCGTCGAGATTGCGGAGCGCTTCTTCCCCGATGTTCGGAATGTCGCGGGTCACTTCTTCTTTGCCCAGCTTCGTATCCCGCGCTTCCAACTCAAATTCTTCAATGTGAATGGACGTAAACGCGTCCTCACGAACCAGCTTCTCGCTCAGAAGAATCGCGTCTTCGAAGTTGTATCCACCCCATGGCATGAACGCCACTAGGATGTTCTTCCCCAACGCCAATTCTCCGTGATCGATGGCCGGACCATCGGCCAGCACCTGCCCAACTTTCACAGGCTGTCCCAATCGGACCACCGGCGTCTGGGTAATACAGGTGTTCTGGTTCGAGCGCTGGAACTTGATCAGGTCATAGACATCAAGACCTGAGTCTTTCCCCTTGCGTCCTTCTTTTCCTTCAGAGCGTACGACGATGCGAGTCGCATCCACGCTCTCCACGACACCGGGACGGCGGGCTTGCACGACATAGCCGGAATCCCGGGCTACGACGGCTTCCATACCGGTTCCGACGAGCGGAGAGTCAGACGTGACCAACGGCACAGCCTGACGCTGCATGTTCGATCCCATCAAGGCGCGGTTCGCGTCGTCGTGTTCCAAGAACGGAACCAATGCCGTCGCGACGCTGACCACCTGCTTCGGCGACACGTCCATGTAGTCGATCTTGTCCGACGTCGCCGTCACAAAATCCCCGCCATGACGCGCCGTAATCATCTCAGCGGTCAACCGCCCGCCGTTATCGACGGCCGAGTTCGCCTGCGCGATGAGATACTTGTCCCCTTCGATAGCGGAAAGGAACTCGATCTCGTCAGACACGCGTCCCTTCACGACTTTTCGATACGGCGCCTCGATGAACCCGAACTGATTGATCCTGGCATATGTGGCCAAAGACGTAATCAGACCGATGTTCGGACCTTCCGGCGTTTCAATCGGACAAATGCGACTGTAGTGAGACGGATGCACGTCACGGACCTCAAAACCCGCGCGCTCACGAGTCAAACCGCCCGGCCCCAGGGCCGACAAGCGACGCTTGTGGGTGATTTCTGCCAAGGGATTCGTCTGGTCCATGAACTGCGACAGCTGACTGCTGCTGAAGAATTCTTTGACCGCCGCAACCACCGGCTTCGCATTGATGAGGTCATGAGGAAGCACGGTCTCCATATCTAGGAGATTCATGCGTTCCTTGATGCTCCGTTCCATCCGTACAAGTCCGAGACGGAATTGATTCTCCAACAATTCGCCGACCGAGCGGACGCGACGATTCCCCAAGTGGTCGATGTCGTCGATGTCGCCCTTACCCATCTTCAAATTCACGAGGTAACGGATGACTTCAACAATATCCTGCGCCGTCAATGTCCGCTGTTCGAGCGGCAAATCGAGTGTGAGCTTACTGTTCAGCTTGAGCCGACCCACCGGAGACAGGTCGTAGCGCTTCGAATTCAAGAACAGGTTGTCGAACAACGCACGGGCCGTCTCCACCGAGGGAGTCTCACCCGGACGCAAGCGGCGATAGATCTCGACCATCGCCTCTTCCTTGGTCTGGATCTTTTCCATTTCAAGCGTATCGAGAATGACCGGAGTCGCAGTCGCCGTGTCGAAATAGATGACCTTGAATTCTTCGACGTCACTCTCAAGGATCTTCTCAACGATCTCCGCCGTCAGCCGCTGATTCTTCTCGGCAATCGTGTTCTTCTTGGCATCCACGATTTCCGTCAAGATCGCACGACCGACCAACTCTTCAGGAGTCAGCGGAATCTCTTTCACGCCGGCAGCCTTCAGCTTGGCAATCAGACCTTTGGTGAGCTTGGCCCCCTCACGAACGAGCGCTTCCTTGCTCCCCTTCTCCGTCACCTCGGCAGAGCAGCGAAGGCCCTGATGGATGTCCGCATCCAGCTTCCGAAACAACTTGCCCTTGACCAGCCGAATTTCTTCGACGGGGTAGTACATCTTCAGCAAATCGTCGCTGGAAAAATTAAAGGCCTTCAACAGAATCGTCGTCGGCATTTTCCGCCGCCGGTCGATCCGCACATAGAGAATGTCTTTGGCGTCGAACTCAAAATCCAACCAGGATCCGCGATAGGGGATAATGCGCGCCGAATACAATACCTTGCCGCTGGCATGGGTGCGCCCCTTGTCGTGGGTGAACGATGCGCCAGGTGAACGGTGCAGCTGACTCACGACAACCCGCTCGGTCCCGTTGATAATGAACGTTCCGCGCTCCGTCATCAGCGGCAATTCGCCGACATAGACTTCCTGCTCGCGGACGTCCAGCACCTTCTTTCGTGGGCCCTTATCTTCTTTATCGAACACAACCAGGCGCACGCGAAGCTTGAGCGGGACCGCGAAGGTCATGCCCTGTTCAATGCACTCTCGCTCGTCGTACTT
Source organism: Nitrospira sp. (assembly GCA_040081095.1). Lineage (GTDB taxonomy): Bacteria > Nitrospirota > Nitrospiria > Nitrospirales > Nitrospiraceae > Nitrospira_D. The sequence continues at coordinate 3,818 of JBEBHO010000329.1, read as the reverse complement.
TGGCGTCCCCAGGGTATAACTGGAGAACTCCAGTACGGCCGTATTGTTATAGTCGGGAATCGGGAAGACACTGGCCAGCGCGGCCTGCAAGCCCTGATCCTTACGGCGCTCGGGCTCGACTTCCATTTGCAGGAACTCTTCGTACGAGCGCTTTTGAATTTCAATCAGGTCAGGGATAGCGATGCTGGCCCGGATGCGTGAGTAATCTTTCCGTTCGACGAACTCCTGAAGAGTCGTTTCGGGCATGCGCACTCCTCCACACACTATGGTTGGCTTCGGGTGCCGTCAGTTGGGACAGCACCCGAAGACGATCGGACAATGCTGCTTACTTAATCTCGACCTTGGCACCGCTCTCTTCGAGCTTCTTCTTCATCGTGTCGGACTCTTCCTTCGTCGCGCCGGTCTTCACGGGCTTCGGCGCGCCTTCCACGAGATCCTTCGCTTCCTTCAGGCCAAGGCTCGTCAATTCACGCACCACCTTGATGACCTGGATCTTCTTGTCGGCAGGAGCTGATACGAGAATCACGTCGAACGCGGTCTTCTCTTCGACAGCAGCAGCAGCGCCGGCAGCCGGAGCTGCGGCCATGGCGACAGGCGCCGCGGCGGTGACACCAAAGCGGGTCTCCAAGCCCTTCACCAACTCCGCCAAGTCGAGCACGCTCATGCCCTCAATGGCCTTGATCAATTCTTCCTGCGAAAATTTTGTAGTGGTAGCTGACATGTCTCCCTCCCCTTTCTTTTTGTCCTGAATGGCTGCAACAACTCGCACAAATTTTGACAACACTGCGCTCAATGTATAGACCACGCCGCGTATCGGCCCTTGCATGGCCGATAACAACATAGCAATGAGCACTTCCTTCTTGGGAAGCTTGGCAATGGCCGCGAGATCCGCCGCCTGCACGAGCTTTCCTTCCAACACTCCGACCGTGACCTTGATTTTCTCGTCGCGCTTCTCCGCTCCGATCCAATCGCGCAAGATCTTGGCCGGCAAGACGGGATCGTCATATCCGATCACCATCCCCGTCGGCCCCTTCAGATGGGCTTTGAGACCGGCCAAGCCAGTTCCCTCAGAAGCCCGAATCGCGAGGGTATTCTTCATGATCCGGTACTCCGCCTTCACCCCGCGCAACTGCTTGCGTAGGTCGGTGACTTGGTTCACCGGAAGGCCGACAGATTCGGTCAAGATCGCGATTCTGGCACGGCCGAATAACTCGGCAAGTTCCGCAACCGCTGGTGCTTTAAGATCCTTCTTCATACCTGACCCTTTCTCTCCAGACGCCGGCCACGCCGGCGCTCGCTTAACTCCACTGCTTGGTCAACGCCATCGCATCCAACTGCACTCCAGGACCCATGGTGCTGGAAATCGTGGCGCTCTTCAGATAGCGGCCCTTGCAGGACGCCGGCTTCGCCTTGATGACGGATTCAAGAATGGCCGAGGCGTTGTCGTACAGCTTGTCGATGTCAAACGACACCTTGCCGACCGCCACCTGCACAATGCCCGCTTTTTCGACTTTGAACTCGACCCGGCCCTTACGAATTTCCGCCACGGCCTTCCCGACTTCGAACGTCACCGTACCGGTCTTCGGATTCGGCATGAGCCCGCGCGGCCCGAGCTGCTTTCCCAATTTTCCGACTGACGCCATGAGATCCGGAGTGGAGATGGCATAGTCGAAATCCATCCATCCGCCCTTAATCTTCTCCATGAGATCGTCTGACCCCACGTAGTCAGCGCCGGCCTGACGCGCCTCTTGCTCCTTGTCGCCCTTGGCGAATACCAGGACGCGAACCTTCTTGCCCGTCCCATGCGGGAGCGCCGTGGTTCCCCGAACCATCTGGTCTGATCGCTTCGGATCGACACCTAAACGCAAGGCAATATCGACCGACTCATCGAACTTCGCATAGGCCGACTTCTTGACGACATCGACAGCTTCACGCAAGGCGTACATGCGCGGCTCGACTTTCTCCAACGCGGCCTTCATCTTCTTTCCCATACCTCGTACTCCTTCTTCCCGAACGCTATCCGCGCTATCCCTGTACTACGACACCCATGCTTCTGGCCGTTCCGGCAATGATCTTGATCGCCCCTTCCAGGTCGGCCGCATTCAAATCGGATTGCTTCTTCTGGGCGATTTCGCGCAGCTGAGCCTGAGTGATCTTTCCGACTTTATCTTTTTGCGGCACGCCGGATCCCTTGATGATGCCCGCCGCCTTCTTCAACAGATCCGACGCCGGAGGCGTCTTCATAATGAAGGTAAAGGATCGATCCTTATACACGGTGATGACCACCGGGATAATGCTGTCGCCTTCCTTCTGGGTCTTCGCGTTGAACTGCTTGCAGAACTCCATGATGTTGACGCCGTGCTGACCGAGCGACGGGCCGACGGGAGGAGCCGGATTGGCCTTCCCAGCAGGAATCTGCAACTTGATGAGAGCGGATACTTCCTTTGCCATGTGAATCTCCTCAGAACGTCAGCGCTGCCACGTTCAACGGCAACAACGGCACACCTTAAATTCGCTCAACCTGCAGGAACCCCAGTTCCACCGGCGTCGAGCGTCCGAAAATACTGACCATCAACTTCAACCGACTGTGATCCTGATCCACCTCGTCCACCAACCCGTTGAAGCCTAGGAACGGGCCGTCGACGATGCGAACATTGTCACCCTTGATGAACTTGACCTGCTCACGCGGCCCGGACTGTCCGGCATCAACCTGCTTGAGCAGCGACTCCACTTCCTCAGTCGTCAGCGGGAGCGGGAGCGCGCCACCCCCGACAAACCCGGTGACCTTCGGGGTCTCCTTGATCATCTGCATCGTCTCGTCCTGCAGCGGCGTCTCCAGCTCAACCAACACATAGCCGGGGAAAAATTTCCGCCGCGACGTCCGCCGCTTCCCGTCCTTGATTTCAATCACATCCTCGGTCGGAACCAGGACTTGCCCGAGCTTCTCGACGAGCCCCATCTGATTGGCTCGCTCCAAGAGGCTGGTCTTCACGCGTCCCTCAAACCCCGCGTACGTATGAATGACGTACCAGTTTTTTGTCATGCCCCACCCTCAGGTCAAGAAATCGGGACGCGTCTCCGCGAGACGCACATCCGTCGAACGATCAAATAATCTTGCTGACCAACCACACCAGAAACGAGTCGATCACTGACAAATAGAGCGACATCAAGATACAAAACACAATGACCACAGTCGTCGAACCGACGGTTTCAGCTCTCGTTGGAAACGACACCTTCTTCAGCTCCGCGCGCACCTCCGCGAAGAATAACTTTATGGATTCGGTCATCCGCTTGAACATCGAGCCCTCCGCCTCCCTGACCCATCAACCCGCACAACCCCAGTCCGTCACCACGACATCTCTGAGCATGCTCAGTGTGGCAGGGGCACTAGGATTTGAACCTAGACCATCGGTTTTGGAGACCGAGGTGCTGCCATTGACACCATGCCCCTACGGGACCCATCCGGCCGATAACCCACCAGCCTTGATCTACTTCACTTCTTTATGGGCAATATGCTTCCGGCAGAACTTGCAGAACTTATTGCGCTCCAACCGGTCCGGATCGTTCTTCTTGTTCTTGTTGGTCGAATAGTTCCGCTGCTTGCAGACCGTACATGCCAAATCAATAACCTCACGCATCGCACTCTCCTCGTTAGGCGAACACTGTAATGGGCCAAGAAGGAGGGATCGGAACGATCACCTCGCTCTTCAGACCGTCGTTACGCCAGAATTTCAGTGACCACACCGGAGCCGACCGTCTTGCCGCCCTCACGGACCGCAAACCGCAACCCCTGCTCCATGGCGATCGGGCTGATCAAT
>JBEBHO010000115.1:0-2159 GCA_040081095.1 Nitrospira sp. | reverse complement strand
AGCTTCTCTCCAGCTTGCCCGCGTCGGCTTGTTCATTGGACAGAGAGTGGCCATGGATTGGTTCTGGTTGATCGGGTTCCTCGTGCTGTTTCTGCTCGGCGGCGCCGCGTATTATTTCTGGCAGGTGCTCGCGGCGCAAACGCGGGACGACTTTCGCGCGCAACAGCCCATGCTGCGGGTGACCAACCTGTCGGCGATGCATGCCGGGAACATGCTCACGCTCAGTCCCCAGATCGAGAATGTCGGACGCGGGGTGGGCTATGATTGCGTGTTGCATCTTGGCGGGTGGGAGGGCAGCTTCTCTGTGAAGAAGGTGTATCCCCAGGGGCCGCGCTATCAGAAGCATACGGCCTCGCTTGTGTTAGGGCCGGAGACTCCGCTCCGGGTGAAGCCGCAGAGTAATGGCTCTCTCCGGTTGAGCTATCGGGATCACTGGGGGCTCAAGTACGATTGCTGGTACCTGGTCACGCAATCGCCGAGCAACCAGCCGCCGTTCTACAATATTCAGATCGACCTGGAGCATCCGGAGGTCAACGAGCCGGCTCCCTCATTCTGGGAGATGCGGACCCTGCTCCGGAAGAGTACGCCGCACGAATAATTGCTCTGTCGGTAGCGGCAGTTCTTTCCCTGAGATGTTCACGCAGGAGCCAGCTATGAAATCGTGTACGCTTCCGGTCGTGACGGTCCTCTGTGCGGCCTTGTCGGCTTGCGCCGGCATGGGGACGCGAGAGCCGCTTTCGACGGCGGGATCGGTCGATCTCGCTCGTTATGCGGGCACCTGGTATGAGATCGCGCGGCTGCCGATGTGGTTTCAGCGGCATTGCGTCGATTCGAAGGCGATCTACACCAGCCGTCCTGACGGTGCGGTTGGCGTCCACAATGAATGTGTGACCGATTCAGGCGGGCTCGATCAGATTGAGGGTGTGGCGACCGTGGTCGATCCGAAGACGAATGCGCGGTTGACGGTGGTCTTCGACAACTTCTTTGCACGGTTGTTCGGCTCCTCCCGCGAAGGAAATTACTGGATTGTGGACCTTGATGCCGACTATCGCACCTCGGTGGTCGGCACGCCGGATCGCCGCTATCTCTGGATTCTCTCGCGCTCGCCCCGGCTGGACGAGGCCACCTACCAACGGCTGGTAGACCGGGCCAAACAGCTGGGTTTTCCCGTATCGGATCTGATCCTGGCCAAGCGGCCTCTGTGAGCCGGTTTGCGCCGGCTTGACTCCGGGTTTTTGCGGGGGCGATGCTAACAGCATCCCGGAGGTGTGGTATGAAACCGGGGTAGCTGTTCCACTGCCGGTCACGCTTCTCTCTTTCTTATCCGTTTCTCTGCGCCCTCGCCGGTTGTCTGCCTGCGAGGGCGTTGTTGTCTCTCCCACCATCATCAAGGAGGTTGCACCATGAAGACCTCACGAATTATTGTGGCCGCGCTTGCGGTCCTGCTGTTGGCCGTCCCGTCGGCGTTCGCCAATCCCGATCTGTTGCCGAAACATCCGGGCTATCCGATGGGGAAAGCGATGGATCCGGTCAAAGGACAGTCTCTCGCGAACGATCCCGGTCAGACCAATGCGACGGGAGCAGGATCGCTCGCGAATGCCGCGGCGTTCGATGACAGCCATTCCAAGCAGAGCCTGTCGATCGATCAGAACAACCAGCGGATTATTGAAAAGCTCGGCGCGGGGGTGTTGCCCAAAGTGCAAGGGCCGAACATTAAAATTGATCCGCCGGTGAAGGAAGCCACCAAAGCCAATGCCTCGCCGCAATAACTGAGACTGAGGAAGCGTGACGCAGCCCGGCCGGACTGCGGGTGGTGCGCCATCCCGGTCCGGCCAACGCGGGTGCAGAGCCTTTCAAGCGAACCGGCCTGAACGATTTCTTTGGAACAACCGGCTTGTTCTTCCCACGCCAGCGCAGTAGGATGGCGCGGCTATTTCTTTGTTTCTTCCATGTTGAGGAGGTGTTGCTATGTCAGATCGTTCACTGGGCCTGTGCGGAGTGATCGCATTGGTGGGACTGCTGCTTGGTGGCTGTGCGAGCGATGGTTCGATGGGAACATCCGGGAGCGGCTCGTCTTCCGGTAGCGGGGCGACGTTCGGCACGACGAAGAACATCGAACGGGTGGCATCGGGGGCGGTTGAAGACAGCTTGAACGCCTG
>JBEBHO010000327.1:0-8330 GCA_040081095.1 Nitrospira sp. | reverse complement strand
AAGCGGCGGGATGATTGCCGACGTGACCGCAACATTGCAGCAGAAGGGCCTGTGCCCGATCTATCGCGAGAAATACTATGATGCTGCCAAGAAGGCGGAAGTATAAGCGGATCATGCGATCGGCGGCAGATCCAGCGATCATAGTGAGCCTTGCAACGAAAGGATTGATCTTGTGGCAAGGAAGCAACTGACTCCGGCAAAAGTCATGCAGCTCGGCATGGGATTCTGGGGCTCGAAAACTCTTTTGAGCGCGATTGAACTCGGCGTATTCACCGAGTTAGCCAAGGGGGCCCTCACGCTGGATGAGTTGACCGCGCGGCTGCATCTGCACCCGCGCAGCGCGCGGGACTTTGTCGATGCCCTGGTGGCGTTGGGAATGCTGAAGCGAACGGGCGCGCGCTATGCGAATACGCCGGACACGGCCTTGTTCCTCGATCGGGCCAAGCCGTCGTATGTCGGCGGCATCCTCGAAATGGCGAACGCGCGGCTCTATGGCTTCTGGGGCTCGCTGACTGAGGGGCTCAGGACCGGCAAGCCGCAGAATGAAGCCAAGACCGGCGAGGATTTCTTCGGCACGCTCTACGCCGACCCGCAACGGCTCGAAGGGTTTCTGAAGGCGATGACCGGCCTCAGTATCGGCTCGGCGCGTGTCATAGCCAAGAAGTTTCCCTGGAAAAAGTATCGCACGTTTACGGATGTCGGCTGCGCGCAGGGCGGGGCGACGGTCGAAATCGCGCTGGCGCACAAGCATCTCACCGGCGGCGGCATGGATCTGCCGGTGGTGCAGCCGGTGTTCGAGGCCTATGTGCAGAAGAAACGACTGGAGAAGCGGGTGCGCTTTCATCCGGGCAACTTCTTCAATGAGGCGCTGCCGTCCAGTGACGTCCTCATCATGGGGCATATCCTCCATGATTGGAATCTCGATGAGAAGATCATGCTGCTCCAGAAGGCCCATGATGCCTTGCCTCCGAACGGGGCGCTGATCGTCTATGAAGCGCTCATCGATGATGCCCGCAAGGAGAACGCCTTCGGGCTGCTCATGAGCCTCAATATGCTGATCGAAACCCCGGGCGGGTTTGACTTCACCGGCGCCGACTGCTGCAAGTGGATGAAGGCGGTCGGCTTCAAGAAGACGAAAGTCGAACGATTGGCCGGTCCTGACGGCATGGTGATCGGGTACAAGTAAGGCCAGCGGGGAAGATCAGCGAAGAGATCGATGCCGATGAGGAAGAAGACGGATGTGCAATCCGGTCGGACCGCCTCCGATCCTGTGCCCCTGGACGAACTCCCGCAGTGTCTGCTGGCGAAGCGTTGGCCTTCCGCGCCTTCCCCTCCGCAAACGGCTGTCCGACGACGCACTGGCCGCCGCTGTTGTAGAAATGATCGTGATCGGATTGGTCCCGGTGGTACCCCCGTCGGGTTGCCGCCAATCTAGCAGATCAGATGCTCTCCGACGTGATCAAGGGGAAGGACGCGTTCCGCCGCTGACCGGCCGGTCAGTGCGGGGCGGCCGTCACCAGCGCGTGCGCGTCGCGCCGGTGCTGCAGCGCTGCCTCGAACTCCTTCAGTTTGGCTCGCATGGCGGGTGAGACGGACATCTGCGGGTTGGACGCGGTCAGCTTCTCCGCGGCTTCCCTGGCCGCGATGGATGCGCGGGCCTCATCGAACGCGTCGACGAACGAATAGGTCTGCCGGAGTCCCTTGTCGAAGTAGGCTTCTCCGAAGTACGTGTAGTCGAACTGGTTGCCGCAGCCGAACGATGTGTGGGTTGCATCCGCCGCCGTGATCACCAGGGTGTGATCGTCCCGGAGCGGTTCAATATAGCCCCCCGAGTAGCAGGCCGAAATCACGACCACCTTCCAGGTGATGCTGCTTTCATCGAGCGCGGCCTTCAAGGTCTCCGGTGTAATCGAGGACAATTCCAGCGGCGACAACTCGACAGACAGGTCGTGCGTGCGGGAGCCGTGAGTGGTGATATAGAGAAAGAGAATGTCTTCGTCCCGGTTCATGGCCGAGCCGACCGCCCGGAGGGATGCGCGCAGGCTGGTCATGCTGGCGATCGGCACAGTCTCCCACGCGGATTTGTGATTGGCCAGGGTGACGGATTTGCCGGCGGTATCGAACCGTGACGCGAAGAGATCCTGAATCGACCGGATTTCTTTGATGAAGACATCTTGCGCGGCATAGGGCGCCATTCCGATGAAGTACAAATCCGTGTGGTCGGGCTCTCCGGGTTGGACCTGCGCCAGTTGTTGAGGCAGCATCGCGGCCTGCGCATAGAACGTCGCTTCGTCGGTCACCGAGCTCACCGGTCCCTCGTTCTCATTCGAGTCATTCGCTTCCGGCTGCCACCAGAGTTCATTCACGGGAAAATAGTAGCGGGGCGCGAACATCGTCAGGCAGAACAGCGCCAGGCTGAGGAACACTATCGGCGCGCGCAATCGAAAGGTATGCGAGAACGTCCAATACAGCGCCGATCCGATCCAGACGGCCGCGAGCACGGGCAGAACAAGCGAAGGCAGGCCCTGGCCGTGGGTCCATTCCATGCGCGATGAGAGCAGGACGCTGCTGGTGAGCATCTCGTAAGGCAGATAGGTGCTGGCGAGAATCAGGGGAAGGGACAGGACCAGATCCTCTTCTCCGGTCATGCGGCTGATCAGCCATCCCGCCAGGAGCAGGAAGAGTAGATAGAGCGCAATGATGGAAAGCGACCAATGGCGGAACAGGCCGTGGCCGCCGGCCCGGACGTAACTGAAGAGCACGGCGACCGCCACATCGAAGAGCAGCAGCAGCGCGAGCTGGTCCAGGGACCGGGTGAATGCAGAGCCGGGGATGCGCTGGAAGAAAAAGAGGGCGAGTCCGGAGCGGAGATTCTGGCTCAGATCGGCGCCGACCTGTGCCGCTTGCGCAGGCCATGTACGGAGTGAGTCGAAACCGGATGACGTTTTCATGCTCGGGAGTCCAGGCGGTGGTCAGTCAGATAGCCTTCCTATTCTAGCAGGTGCGATCCATGCCAGTGAAAACGGGGGCTTAGGACGCACCTGGGTGAAGAGGCCGGCGGATCTGCCGGGGATCGAACGGTTCCGGTTGAGGTGTCGATGGCGGTCGTCTGGTCGAGCGGGCGCTGTCTGTCCGATCTCAGTGCGATGAGCCGCGGCGACTGCCAGGCCGGCGGGCCAGCCGGTCCCGGATCACGGAGCCGATGAGCACCGCCGGAATGGCCAGAAGAAAGAGATACCATGCCGCCCATACGGTCACGTCGTGCATGCTGCACCTCCTTTCGTTCTCTCAGGAGCAGTAGGCAATCTACGTACCACTACGGGGCCGGCGGGCGGCAGAGTCGAATCGACAAGATAGTCCGGTTCGCGGCGCGACAGCCGCAAGATCTAGTGGACGCACGGTTGTGATACGGCGCGTAGTCGATGCCACGAAGGTGGCAAAAATCACACGGGCTCTGTGAGATAGATGACAGCTTGGGATAGGCTCTCGCCGCGCGATCGGTTGCAGCAGCAAGAATCCAACTCATCACTCAGGACCTAGCACCCAGCACTCAGGCCCCGGGATCCAGGACTTCCTACGCGTCACTTCGCAATCGTGATGCTGGGGACGCCCACGCGCGGGACTTCACTCACCGTCATCTGGAAGGGAGGGCAGGGAGCAGCCAGACGGCCCTTCTTGCTCGCTGAGGCCGCACGATCGGAATGTGCTCCCTCAATGCGCGCAGTGAAGGACCGTTTGGCAGCTCCCCTTATGGCAAAGCGGGGACAAGGTGAAAGAGGATTGTGTTTAGTGCAGGGGAGGGAACTAATCCAGGGGCGGAATGGGGAGAGCCGAGCAGAATTATTCTTCTGCCTGGGGATAAAAATAGTAGAATTAGGGGCAGCTTGAAATCGCCGTGTCAGCGAATCCAAAGTTTTGAACTGTCCCCTGCTCGTCATAACAAATCCAAAAGTCCTTCGTTGTAGCCCCAGCGAATGCGGCAGATTCGGCGTAGAAGTACTGGGCGATCGTCCGCTTCCCTTTCGCCGGAACAACTCTCATGGTTCCGCGAGTGACCTTCTTGCCATTCTCAACCGTTTCTTCAGTAGTCGTTTCGTATTCGGTGGAAAACATTGTTGATGCCGATTGAACTTCGGGGAAATTGGGGCTGCCGAGCCGTTTTATTACCTCATCTCTCATGGTGGCTCCTTTCTGAATCCATGTGACCTGCTCGCTAGTTACAAGTTTCCCATGTGACGCACACCCCATGGCAACCAGTAGAGCAACCAAACAGACCATGAGCTTCATCCATTTCTCCTTTGGGTTATCGTTCATACGGTGAAGTTTACGCTTTACCGAGTTCCGTATTGCCCGAAATGTGGACAGGCTACTTTTCTAGAGCCGAAGAGTCAATTGCATGGAACTGAAGCACAGACAGTAAATCCGTTGTTCATAAGTCAGCGTTCGACCATCGACAGTATGTAGTATCGTATAATTAATATGCAAAGCTCGCGGAGCGTTTGGCGTCAGAGGGAGGAGTCATTTGAATCTCAAATTTGCGCTAGATGATTTTGCACTTCGATGTTTTCGAGACACGGCTGATGCTGACTATTTAATGGCGAGGGCGGCTTTCAGATATCAACTAGCTCCCCAAGCGCTATGGGCAAGCATGCAAGTTGTCGAGAAGTATTTGAAATGTATTCTTTTATTGAATCGTGTTGAGGGAGCGAAAGTCGGTCATTCTCTGAGCAAAGGGCTGAAGGTCTTAGTTGACTCAAAGAAGATTGATTTGAACCTTTCTTCAGCAAGTCAAGAATTTATTGATCATATCGACCGCTTTGGTGAATGTCGGTATTTAGAAATATCAGTCGTTACATATGGTCGGCAGATTGTAGATCTCGATAGGGTAGTGTGGGAGTTGCGCAGATTCTGTGCGCCTGAGGAGTATGGCCAAGTTGGAGATAGAGGAAGCGCTGCTGGATCTAAGAAAGTCCGGCTCCATGAATTGTTGCTTCGCGAAGGAGCCATTCCAGAAAGATATCTGCTTCGGAATGGTTTTCTAGAAAAGATTATTGATGACGACAAACACCCTGGTCGGGCCATGCTAGTTTGGCAGAATGGCTTTTTGGGCAAGAGACTTAGGAGGTCGGTAAGGCATCGAGGGGGATTCGATGCTGTAAACTCGCCATTGTTCAATCACCCTGACATTATTCAAGAGGTACGGAAGTATGTGCATGTTCCGAAGGATCTTGTTCAGGCTTATGAAAAGCTCCAATCAGAGAAAAGGACTTGAGGTGTTTGCGTTCATATACTCACAATGTTCCGAACGTTTTCTCGGAGGAAGAAGAAAAGGGTTGGTATGACAAACAAGAAACAAAGGGGGCTTTGTTTGCTCCCCCTCGTCGCGCGTGCGGGCTAGTCATTTATGACGGCTACCCAGAAATGTGACGACATGCCCTTGTAGGGCGGCCACGAAGCGCTGAGAGTTGAGGTCTTCTGCCGGTTGCGTGATCTTCGTTTTTGAACAAGAAAAGGAACAAGCTGCTTAAATTGTAAGGCCTATATGGTGGAGTGTCGTTCGTTCGATGGCACGGAACCAACTCCAATCGTCGAAACCTTCTTCGTCCGCCCCTGATTGACAGCGCTTTGTCCGCTCGCCACAATCCCGCTTCGTTCAGATTTCGTTCAAGCTGTCGATTTGTAACACTCATGAGGATGTGTCGTGATTTCATCTGATACGCAGGGGTATGCGCTGAAGCGCGGTGAGGGGCAGTCCATCGACTTTCGCGGGACGAAGATGACGGTGAAGGTGCCGGGCGCGCAGGTGGGTGAATCCTACTCGTTGATTGAAATGGTCCATCCGCCGATGGTCGGACCGGCGCTGCACATCCACCCCACCGGTGCGGAAGCGTTTTATGTGCTGGCGGGGGCTTACCAGATTCATTGCGGCGAGGAGATCTATCAGGCCGCTCCCGGCGATTTCGTCTACATTCCGAAAGGCGTCAGGCACCAATATCAGTCCGGCGCGAACGGCGGGACGGTGCTGGTGCTGTCGCCTGCGGGACTCGAACGCTATTTCACCGAGGTTGCTGACTTGCTCCGGGTCGGCACGATCACTTGGGATGTGGAGCAAGCGATCGCCAAGCAGTACGGCCAGGAATTTCTGGATAAGCTCAAACATTGGGGACAGTGAGCCAGCTCACGCTTGCTCAAGCACGACAGGGATTACATCATGGCTCAGCGATACAACGAACTCTCGGACACGCATATCCAATTTATCGGCAAGCAGAAGATCTTCTTTGTCGGCACCGCGACGGCAGAGAGCCGGGTGAATGTGTCGCCCAAGGGCATGGATTCCTTGCGCGTGCTCAGCCCCCGGCGTGTGGCCTGGCTCAATGTGACCGGGAGCGGGAATGAAACCTCGGCCCATGTGCAGCATTACCCCCGCATGACGCTGATGTTCTGCGCCTTTGAGGGGCCGCCGGTCATTCTGCGGCTCTACGGCACTGCGACTGTTGTCCACCAGGGTGATGCGGAATGGCGCGAGCTTTCTTCGTTGTTCCTTCCACTGCCTGGCGCGCGGCAGATCTTCGACGTGACGCTCGATCTCGTGCAAACCTCCTGCGGGATGGCGGTGCCCAATTTCTCGTACGCCGGTGACCGCGAGTTGCTGAACGAGTGGGCGGCGAAGAAAGGCGAGGAGGGGGTGCGGGACTATTGGAAGGAAAAGAATCAACTCAGTCTCGATGGGATCCCGACGAACATTGTCGTAAACGAGGAAAAGAAAAACGGACAGGCTACATAGAGTATGAGACCGGCAGGATGGGAGCACTATTCGTATAACCGCCGAACCGACTCAGTTGTTCACTCTTTCAATGGGCACGACTTCATGCCGCGCCGACAGGGCCGCGACGGCGGCGGATCCGATTGTTCCCGTTGCGCCGACGACGATGACTCGCATGGATTGTCTTCCTGGATCTCACTCGGACCGTTTCTCTCTTCGATGAATTCGTCAAGCGATTAGCGTTCGCCTTGTCCTGGTGCAAGTGGGGGCCTGAGTCGAACGCGCCCATTCGCAGACTACGGGAGGTGGAGATAAGATTGCTGCCACAAAGACCTTCCCGTCTATTGGGACTCGGGGAGTGAATCGGGACCGCGTCATGGACTCCGGATTGTCTGACCCGTTACTCTTGGGGCGCGTGGCCTTGGCGTGGATGCGCAGGTCAGGCAAACATCTGGAATGCGGGAGAAGGTGATGCCGTCCAGTATTGCGATTCGTCTCGGCGCACTCGGGGCCATCGTCACGATAGCCCTGGCCCTGGCTGGCTGCAGCCAGTTCGAACCCCGCGACAAGCGGTTCTACTACCGTGCGCTCTGGAACTTTGCATTGCGCGAAGATCTGGCCGAGCTCGACAGCGAGTTCAACGGCGTCGATTTCGGCCATTCCAATCTCTATGAGCATTTACTGCTGACCGGCGGGAAAGATATTCCGGCCATCGAAGACAAGGCAAGGAAGGAAACACTGGCCTTCATTGCCACCAAGCCCCGGCTGAATCCCAACGAAGAAGCGATTGCCCCCACGTACATGAAGCTGGCCTGGCGCGCGCAGAATACCTTCGATGAAGCGCACGCCCTGCATCGGGCCACGTACGACATCGTCGTTTCCGACGAGCCGGACAAAGACCGCGCGCTCAGGAATGTGCTGGCCTATTACCGGGAGAGCGCTTACGCCATTACGGCGAAGCGGCTGGACCATCACCGGCTGGATCAGTTCCCTTATTCCAAGACATTCCGCCAACGGTTTCCGCTCTTCAATGCGACGATCTGGTCCTACCACTATCTGCAAGTCGCTGTGTACGATCCCTTGCAGGCCGCGCGCGATGTAGAAGCCAAGACGCAGGCGGTGCGCCCGATTCTTACGACCTATCACCGCTATCTTGAACAACCGCCGGTCGAGTGGACCTTCATGCCGCTGACGGCGGAGTTGAGCCCTGCGTTCGCCGCGCGCTATCCGGAGATCGCCAACATCTTCGACAATCTCCATATGTTGCATGACAACATCAGCGACATTCTCGCGAGCGAGTCGCTGCCGACATGGGAGGCAAAACGAGCGGAGATCTATCGCCTCGTGGATACCTACTATCTGGCGAGTGCCGATGCGGCGAATCCGATGATTGTGAAAGACCGGGAGCCTCACCATTGAGCAGGATCTCGCTTTCTGCCATCGCTGTCGTCGGTCTTTTCCTGATGCCACTGCCGGGGTTTGCCCTGGATCACGACAATCTCGACCCCAACCGGCCGATCGGGATGGAAGATGCCTATGCCATTCCCAAAGGTGAAATCGGGATGGA
>JBEBHO010000052.1:0-29358 GCA_040081095.1 Nitrospira sp. | reverse complement strand
TGAGACCAAGATCGAAGGCGTGGTGGCCGGACGGCTGAAGACCGGCGATAAGATCGTGGCGCAAATCACTGAGGACAAGCGAGTCCTCTCGATTACATTACAGGTTCCTGACGCCGGAAATAGCGGCGCACCCTCAGGCTCGCGTTAGGGAATCCGCTCCGCCAAGCCGTATCACGGGCGACCTTCTGCCGGGCGTCTGCCGCCGCCCGGCCCCGACACGGCGATCTTTTTTTTGCAGCCCGCCGTCGATGGTCGGCGCCCTAGACACCACACTGAAAGGCCTTGGCTATGCTGAACAGACCATCATCGCTCCGTAAGTCCACGCCTCTAGCCAATCAAGGAGCGATCCACTCCAGTCTATTTTCATCACAGTCAACTGGGGCTGCACGCAATTCCTCGATTACTTAAGTTTTCCTCACAAAAGCCGATATAGATGGATGAATTGTCGAGTGTCGGGTACTCTGTGCTACCTGCGCTGCCGCCCCTCGGGGATAAGACAACAGATCGGGAGCTCCAGTGGAGAACCGTCGCCTACGCGAGGCGTGACGAGCCAATGTCCTTGCGTATCGGCGCGCTGAGGCTTCTGCAACAGTCCATCGCGTGAGATCATCCTGCCTCAGAAGGTTGTGTCCCTCTGAGGCAGGATGTCTGACGCTCTATGTTTGCCCGTTCACCATTGCTCATCTCACGTGTTGGGCGATCGGAATCATATATTGAAGAGGTGCCTGCGTGTTCCATGAATGTTCATTGAGTATCCGAGCCCTCCTCCGCGATGTCACGGGGAGCCTCTACCATATTGTCGTGGTGGCCCTCAGCGCCGGCATTGCCCTCCTGCTCCCGGCAGGCGCGACACGGTTCTTGGCCTTCTGGTCTCGCATCGAGCACGACAAGCTTTCGCTGATCGCAGTTGAAATGGCGGTGGCGGTCTTCCTGATCCTCTGCTTAAACTATCTTCGCCGGAGCATCCGGGATCACGCCCTCGCGTCGGTGGCAACCGGAGCCGGCCTGGTTTCGTATTTTCCCCGGCGGGCTCGCGGCGCTCAGCAGCGCATTAAGCAGCTCAAAGAAGAACACGGGGCCGGCCGAACGATTATGGTCATCGGCTCAAGCGGGTATAGCACGCTGGTCGATCAGGTCGGCGATCTCTCCTCTGTGCTCGATAAATGCCTCGGAGCCAAGATTCTCCTGGTGAATCCCTACAGCCATGACGCCTCCACGCGCATCCACGCGATGGGTCATCCGGATCACACCCTCGCCACCTTCAGGGAAGAAGTCCGCCAAAGCATTGAACTGCTAAGACGGCTAAACGCGATGGGCAAGGCCATCAACCTCAAGCTCTATTCGGATCCACCGCTGGTCAAAATGGTGATCCTCGGCGACTATCTCTGGCTCCAGCACTATCACGCCGCGCTGGATGTTCAGACCATGCCGGAGTACGTCCTGCGGCATAACCCGAAGGACCACAGCTTCTACACGCTCTATGCCCACTATTTCTCACAGCGCTGGGAGAGCTCCGAGATTCCTGAGTATGACTTCGAGACGGATGAACTCGTTTACCGCTCGAAAATCGGGAGTGAAATTCGCCGGGAGCGCTATGGCCTGGCCGCATCAGACCAGGAGGTCACCGTCAGGTCCGAAACGATCAAAGTACCGCCTCAGGCCGGTCTACGCACAGACAAGTCCTCACAAGCAGGCACTATCGCCGCCTAACCATTACCCCCCTTCACTCGTCCCTTCCTGTGCCAAACGTCGTTCATTTTTGTTATAAGGAATCAAAACTCACCGCCTTTACCCTGTCAACGCGGGGCGGCCTTGGGCGTTGAGGAGGGAGAATGCCTGTAGACAAAGGTCTAGCGTCAGCCCACAGTCGGCTCGCGCCGTACGGCTCCAGCAATACCGACGCTAGGAAAGAAACGGGATGCACACTCCATTACGGCTCTTCCAAGGAACAACGATCGGCATGGTCTGCCTGGCTCTCTGCGCCTGCAGTAGCGGCTCTGATGGCACAGCACCTCCGGCTCTCCCAGCTTCTTCGCATTCGATCGACAACACCACCCGCACGGCGGCGGCAACCACAACTGCGGACAACAACAGTGCCTGCGTGGCGATTAAACCATTTTATTGGGAGATCGGCGACAGGACTCAACTCCTCGGGAGTGCGTCGCTGACCGTGGGAGGAAATCCAACCGCCTATACCGCTGACTCCCTCATGAACATCGCCTCGGCCTCCAAGTGGCTCTATGGGGCCTATGTGGCAGAACGGCGCAGTGGCGCCCTCACCACTGAAGACATCCAATTCCTGACCTTTACAAGCGGGTATACCAACTTTACGAGCTGCGCCAGAACAGACACCGTAGGCAGTTGTGACAGCAGCGGCACCAATGGCCTCCAGTCACCTGCCAACATCGGGTTGTTTTATTACGACGGTGGGCACATGCAGAAACACGCCACGCTCACCACGGGGATGGACCTGGGGGCGATGAACAACGCGGCGCTGGCTGCTGAAATGACCGCGCGGCTCGGGAATGACATCACGCTCAGCTACAGCCAACCGCAACTGGCCGGCGGCGTGGTCACGACCGCCAAGGACTATGCCGTCTTTTTGCGCAAGCTTCTCAACAATCAGTTACAGATGGCGTCGTTCCTGAACAGCCATCCGGTCTGCACCAATCCGGCCACCTGCGCAACGGCTGTCTATTCGCCCATCACTGCCATGAGCTGGCAGTACTCCATCGGGCATTGGATTGAAGATGACCCCACAAGCGGCGACGGTTCATTCAGCAGCGCTGGCGCATTTGGATTTTACCCATGGGTAGACGCGAGCAAGTCGTACTATGGGATTGTGGCTCGGCATGACCTCGGCGGAGCAGCCCTTGAGTCCATCCGCTGTGGGGTGCTGATTCGCAAAGCGTGGATGACCGGCGTGGCGCAATAAAATGCCAGGACCGGCGAATGCGCCATATTCAATCCCGTCCATTCGCCGTCCCGTTTCTTGTCAACGAGACGATGCACCCTGCGTTTCCTGTATCAACTCGCCTCGCCAAGGTCGAGAGACACACACTTTTAGGCTCCCCCCCAACGCCTCCGGTTCAAGTTTCTCCCGCCCCTGCCGATATGCACTGTAGATTCACCAGGGAGATGATGACCATGCAATCCCGCTGTCGCACCCGAATCCCCGTTGGCTACCCTGCAAATATCCAAAGCGATTCAGGTGCAGGGGAAGGCATCCTGCTCGACCTGTCGCCGACCGGTTGCAGGATGCGCAGCGACATCGCCCTAAATGCCGGAACCTATCTCGCGTTACAGATTGCCGTCGCACAGGAATCCACCCCGCTGGAAGTAGAAGTCTCTGTCGTTCGCTGGATTAAAGACGGCCACGTGGGAGTGGAGTTTCTTCGGTACAGTCAGGGAGTCCGGGAACGAGTCACAGATCTGGTCACGGTCTAACCACAGGCAGACCTCATCGTCCATCCTGTTATCACAGTCTCGCCGGTCTGAATCACCGGCTTAGAGCATTTCCACGCAAAGAACGCCGTCCCACGCGACAAGCAACCGTCATCGCAGAAACTACTGTTACCCTTGCACCTCCGGCACATGCGCACGCTGAGGAAGCCCCCTGCCCTGCTCCCGACCTGCCCGCAGACGCGCAAATCGCAGCCGCAACCGGTCGAGAAAGAGATAGATGACCGGCGTCGTATAGAGCGTCAGCAGCTGGCTGACGAGAAGTCCGCCGACAATGGCAATGCCGAGCGGCCGGCGTAGCTCCGATCCGACCCCCGTCCCCAGCGCCAAGGGTAAGGCACCGAACAGAGCCGCCATCGTGGTCATCAGGATCGGCCTGAAACGCAGCAGGCAGGCTTCATAGATCGCCTCTTCCGGCGGTTTGCCCTCCTTGCGCTCCGCATCCAATGCAAAATCGATCATCATGATGGCGTTCTTCTTGACGATGCCGATCAAGAGAATAATTCCGATGAGCGCAATCATGCTCAGCTCGGTCTTGAACAGGAGCAGCGCAAGCAGCGCGCCCACACCAGCGGACGGAATCGTGGACAGAATCGTCAAGGGATGGATGTAGCTCTCATACAGAATGCCCAGCACGATATAGACCGTGACCAGCGCGGCGAGGATGAGGAACGGTTGATTGTCGACAGACGCCTGAAACGCTTTGGCCGCCCCCTGAAACGTGCCGCGCACACCGGCCGGCAGTCCCATTTCGCGCATCGCTTTTTCAATAGCCGGCACCGCATCGCCCAACGACGCTCCCGGCGCCATATTGAACGACAGCGTCACGCCGGGGAATTGTCCCTGATGGTTCACGAGCAGCAGCGTGTTCGTCGGTTCGTAGCGCGTCACGGCGCTGAGCGGCACCTGTGCCCCCACCGGCGACCGCACATAGATCTCCTGCAGCGTCGACGGGTTCTGCCAGTATTGCGGCGCGAGTTCCATCACCACGTGATACTGATTGAGCGGCGTATACATGATGGAGACCTGCCGTTGACCGAACGCATCGTACAGCGTGTCGTCGATCAACTGGGGCGAGAGCCCCAGCCGGGAGGCGGTGCTGCGATCGAACACCACGAGCGACTGCTGGCCCTTGTCCTGCTGATCGCTGTTCACGTCGGTAATTTCCGGCAAGGTCCGCAGTTGCCGCTCGACCTTGGGCGCCCAAGTGTTCAGCTCGGCAAGGTCAACGCTTTGCAGCGTGTATTGGTACTGCGCGCTGCTGGCACGGCCGCCGATGCGAAGATCCTGAATCGCCTGCAGCACCGTCGGAGCACCCGTTACTTTGGCGAGCTTGGGACGCAATCGGGCGATCACCTGATCCACGCTAAGCTCCCGCTCTTCGAGCGGCTTCAGCGAAATGAACATCCGGCCGGCATTCGTATTCCCGCTGACTCCACCGCCGCTGAATCCCGTCACCGTGTCGACGGCCGGATCGCTCTTGATGATCTCGACGACCTCGATGAGCTTTTGACGCATGGCCTGAAAGGAAATGTCTTGCGCGGCCTGAATGTTCCCGAACATGCGCCCCGTGTCCTGCTGAGGAAAGAAGCCCTTCGGCACGATGGTGTAGAGATAGATACTGAAGGCCATCGTAGCGAGCGTCAGCACGAGCATGCTGCGGGGATGGCGAAGCACCCAACCCAGACTTCCGGCATAGCCGCCGCGCAGCCCTTCAAAGAACCGTTCGCTGAGCCGGTACCAACGCCCGTGGGTGATGCCGGCTTCCGGCCTGAGCACGCGGGCGCACATCATCGGCGTGGTCGTGAGCGAGACCACCAGCGAGACGAGAATCGCCACGGAAAGCGTGACGGCAAACTCGCGGAACAGCCGCCCCATCATGCCGCCCATAAAGAGAATCGGGAGGAAGACGGCCACCAGTGAAATCGTCATCGAGAGCACGGTAAACGTGATCTCGCGGGCGCCGCGCAGCGCCGCCTGCATCGGATCCATGCCCTGCTCCCGATACCGGCTGATGTTTTCCAGGACGACGATGGCGTCATCCACGACAAATCCTGTCGCGATCGTGAGGGCCATGAGTGAGAGATTGTCGAGGCTATAGTCGAAGAGATACATCACGCCGAACGTGCTGATGAGCGACACCGGCACCGCCACACAGGGAATGAGCGTGGCGCGGACATCACGAAGAAACAGAAAGACCACCAGGATCACGAGGCCCACGGAGATCGCGAGCGTCCGTTCCACGTCATGCAATGCGGCCCGAATAACCGGAGTCCGATCCACCATGACTTTCAGCGTCATGCTCCCGGGGATCGAGGCTTCTAATTGGGGAAGGATGGCCCGCACCCGGTCCACGGTTTCAATGATGTTGGCCCCCGGCTGCCGGTTGATCATGATGAGAACGGCGGGCGTGCCGTTCGCGATCCCCGCCGTCCGCAGATCTTCGACCGACTGCTCAACCGTCGCGATGTCCGAGAGCCGCACGGCGCGCCCCTCCCGGTAGCTCACGATCAACGGTAAATAGTCCTCGACGGTGTGGAGTTGGTCGTTGGTCCGCACCTCCCAGGTCCGCTGCCCGTCCGACAACTGCCCCTTGGGGCGGTTCACGTTGGTGCTGTTCAGCATCCGGCGGACATCGCCGAGTCCGATTCCGTAGCTGTTCAACGCCGTCGGATTCAGATCGACGCGGATAGCCGGCAGCGACCCTCCTCCCACCGTGACCTGCCCCACGCCATCGATCTGCGAGAGCTTCTGCTGAAGGATACTGGAGGCGACGTCGTACATCCGTCCCCGGCTCACAAGATCCGAGGTCAGCGACAGGATCAGAATGGGAGCATCGGCCGGATTGATCTTCCGGTAGGTGGGACTGTTCGGCAGGGTCGTCGGCAGCTCGCTTCGTGCCGCCATGATGGCGGCTTGCACATCCCGCGCGGCGCCGTCGATATTGCGGCTCAGATCGAATTGCAGGGTGATATTCGCGGACCCCAGCATGCTCGTGGAGGTCATCTCCGTCACGCCGGCAATGCGGGTGAACTGATGTTCCAGCGGAGCCGCTACCGAGGTGGCCATGGTCTCCGGGCTGCCGCCCGGCAACGTGGCGGACACATTGATGGTCGGGAATTCCACTTGTGGCAGCGAGGCGACGGGCAGGAAGCGGAATGCGACTAGACCGATAAGCGTCACCCCGATGGTCAATAAGGTGGTGGCCACCGGACGTTGAATGAACGGCGCCGAGATGTTCATACGCTTCCCGGGGTGACTACCTCGGTCGCCGCCGACGAAGACCTCCGGGCCCGGACGCGCCGGGCCAACCGGTCAAAGGCGAGATACACCACCGGCGTCGTATACAACGTCAACATCTGGCTCACGATCAGTCCGCCGATGATGGCGATGCCGAGCGGATGCCGCAGCTCCGATCCCACCCCCGACCCGATCGCCAGCGGGAGTGCGCCGAGCAGGGCCGCCATCGTCGTCATGATGATCGGCCGGAAGCGCAACAGGCAGGCTTCGTAAATGGCCTCCTCCGGCGACTTGCCCTCCTTGCGCTCCGCATCCAGCGCAAAGTCGATCATCATGATGGCGTTTTTCTTCACGATGCCGATGAGCAGAATGATGCCGATCAATGCGATGACACTGAATTCAATTCTAAAGAGCATCAGCGCCAGCAGCGCGCCGACTCCCGCAGAGGGCAGCGTCGAGAGAATCGTGAGCGGATGGATGTAACTCTCATAGAGAATGCCCAGCACAATGTAGACGGTGACCAGCGCCGCAAGAATGAGCCACGTTTCATTCGCCAGCGACCCTTGAAAGGCCTGAGCCGTGCCTTGAAAACTCCCGCGAATGCTGACCGGAAGATTGATGTCCTGCGAGACTTGTTCGATGACGGCGACCGCATCGCCGAGCGATTTCCCCGGCGCCAGATTAAACGACACCGTCACGACGGGAAACTGCCCCTGACGGCTGATGGCCAAGGGGGTCGTCGTCTCGGAAAACTGGGTAAACACATTGAGCGGCACTTGCCCGCCGGTCATCGACCGGATATCGAGAAACTGCAGCGCCTGCGGACCGGTCTGAAATTCCGGCATCACTTCGAGCACGACGCGATACTGATTCAGCTGGGTGAACATCGTCGACACTTGCCGCTGACCGAACGCATCGTACAGCGTATCGACAATGAGCTGGGGAGTGATGCCGAGCCGCGAAGCCGTGCTGCGGTCGATCACCAGCATCGAGGCCAGCCCATGCTCAAGCTGATCGCTGCTGACGTCGCGCAATTCCGGCAGGGCCTGCAGCGCCGTCATAAACGTGGGCGCCCATCGACTCAGTTCCTCCGGGTCCGCGTCCTCCAGGGTGTATTGATACTGTGTGCGGCTGACTCGGTCCTCCACGGTCAGGTCCTGCATCGGCTGCAGAAACAGCGACATGCCCTCCACATTGGCCACCTGGGCCTGCAAGCGGTGGATCACGTCCTGGACGCTCAGCCCGCGTTCGGCAACCGGCTTCAGATTGATCTGGATGCGCCCGCTGTTCAGCGTGGTGTTGGTCCCGTCCACGCCGATGAACGACGACAGGCTGGCGACGGCCGGATCGGCCAGGATCGTACTGCTCAAGGCCTGCTGCCGTTCCACCATCCCGCTGAACGAGATCGACTGTTCCGCCTCGGAAATGCCCAGAATCGCGCCGGTATCCTGCACGGGGAAGAAGCCCTTCGGAATGATGAGATACAGCACAATGGTCAATGCAAGCGTGCCCGCCGCGACGACCAGCGTGGCCGTTTGATGATTCAATACCCGGCGCAACGAACGACCATAGGCCGCAATCGTCCGGTCCAGCAGCTGTTGAGACCCGCGGTACACCGTTCCCTGCTCTGCCGCCGGTCGATGGCGCAGGAGCCTGGCGCACATCATCGGCGTCAATGTGAGAGACACCACGGCTGAGACGAGGATCGTGGCACTCAGGGTGATGGCAAATTCGCGGAACAGCCGGCCCACCACATCGCCCATGAACAGGAGCGGAATCAGCACGGCGATGAGCGAGATGGTCAATGAAAGAATGGTAAAGGCGATCTGTTTCGATCCCTTGAGCGCCGCCTGCAATGGCGATTCCCCCCGTTCGATATAGCGCGAAATATTTTCGATCATGACGATGGCGTCGTCCACGACGAAGCCCGTAGAGATCGTCAATGCCATCAAGGTCAGATTGTTCAGGCTGAACCCCATGAGATACATCACCCCGAACGTCCCCACCAGCGACAGCGGGACCGCCGCCGCGGGAATGACTGTGGCGGACAGAGTCCGCAAAAACAGGAAGATCACCAAGATCACGAGCGCCACGGCCAGCATCAACTCGAACTGCACATCACGCACCGACGCCCGGATCGAGGTGGTGCGGTCGGTGAGGATGGTGACGTGAATCGCGGACGGCAGGGCGCTTTGGAGTTGGGGCAGGAGCGCTTTGATCCGATCGGCTACGTCGATCACATTGGCGCCCGGCTGCCGCTGGATGTTGACGAGAATCGCCGGCTGCTCGTTCATCCAGGCTGCCTGCTTGGCATTTTCCACATCGTCGACAACATTGGCCACGTCGGACAGATGGACGGGCGCGCCGTTGCGATAGGCCAGGATCAACGGCCGATAGTCCCGGCTCGACAACAATTGATCAGTCGCGTTGATGATCGACGCGCGGCGGGGGCCATCGAACACACCCTTGGCCTGATTCACATTGGCAGCGGCCACAGCGAGGCGCAGATCCTCCAGCGTCAGGCCATAGGCGGACAGCGCGCGCGGGTTTGCCTGAATGCGCACTGCCGGACGCTGCCCGCCACTGAGACTGACCAGCCCGACGCCGGCCAGCTGAGAGATCTTTTGGGCAAAGCGGGTCTCGGCCAGATCTTCGACCTGCGACAGCGGCAAGGTGCTCGATGTCAGGGCCAGGGTCAGGATCGGTGCATCCGCCGGATTGACCTTGTTATAGACCGGGGGATTGGGCAGATCCCGGGGAATGAAGGTGGACGCGGCATTGATCGCGGCCTGCACTTGTTGCTCGGCGATGTCGAGATTCAAGTCGAGACTGAATTGCAGTGTTACGACCGAACTGCCGCCGGAGCTCGTCGAAGTCATCTGGTTCAGCCCGGGCATCTGGCCGAACTGGCGTTCCAGAGGGGCCGTCACGGAAGAGGCCATCACGTCCGGACTGGCACCCGGATAAAACGTCAGCACCTGGATGGTCGGATAGTCGACCTGAGGCAGCGCCGAGACCGGCAGCAGGCGATAGGCCAGCGCGCCGGCGAGTACGATGGCGACCATCAATAGGGCCGTCGCCACCGGCCGCATGATAAACAGGCGGGAGGGGTTCACGATCACGCCCCTCGTTTCGGTTTCTCTGTTCCCGCAGGCAGGCCCTCCGCCGGTTTTTCCGGAGCGCCTTTTACCGGTGAGCCTTTCTGGTTCCGGACCTCGACCTTGCTGCCTTCGCGGAGTTTCTCCGTCCCATCCACCACGACCACTTCATCGGGAGACAGGCCGGTGTTAATCGACATGTCGTCGCCTTGCGCCGCACCCACAGCCACGGTCCGGACGGCCACTGTCTGGTCCTCTTTCACCACATACACAAAGGTGCCCTTCGCGCCCCGCTGCACGGCCGCCGACGGCACGATGGTCGCGCCACGCTTGACGTCCAGCAAGAGACGCGCGTTCACGAACTGATTGGGAAACAACTGGCCGTCTTCGTTAGGAAACACCGCCTTGAGCCGTACCGTGCCGGTATTGGCGTCGATCTGGTTGTCGACGGTGAGCAGCGTACCCGTCGCCAGTTTCTTCTTCTGCTCCCGGTCGAACGCCTCCACGGATAATTTTTCCCCGGACTTCATTCGCTGCATGACCACCGGCAGACTATCTTCTGGAATCGTAAAGACAACCGTAATGGGCATGAGTTGAGTGATGACCAGGAGGCCGTTCGTGTCGTTCGCCCGCACCATGTTGCCCGCATCGACGAGACGCAACCCTACCCGTCCGTCGATAGGGGATGTAATGCGGCTGTACACCAACTGCAGCTTGGCATTGTCGATCTGGCCCTGATCGGCTTTCACGATCCCTTCCAGCTGACGGACCAGCGCATGCTGCGTATCCAGCTGTTGCTTGGGAATGAACCCCTGCTCGAACAAGCCCTTGTACCGCTCCAAGTCCAGCTCTGCGTTGTTGAATTGCGCCTGATCGCGCGCCATCTGCCCCTGGGCCTGAGTCAGCTGCACGTCGAAGGGGCGTGGATCGATTTCTGCCAAGAGATCGCCGCGATGGACGAGCTGCCCTTCCTGAAACAGGATTTTCATGAGTTGCCCGTCGACCCGGCTCTTGACGTTCACCGTATTCAACGGCACCACCGACCCGAGACCGTTCAGGTAAATCCCGATATCGCCCGTTTTCGCCGTGGCCACCGCGACCGGAAATGTGCGCGCCCCGGCGGCCGGTGGCTGACCGGCCCGCGAGGGTTCCTCGCCCGACTTCGCCAACAGGGCATACCCTCCGAAAGCCAGCAGACAGGCGGCCACGAGGCCGATGACCCAACGTTTGAGCATGGTGGCAAAGCTGATTGATTCCGACATCATGTCCTTCTCGTCTAGGCCCGATCACTATCAAGTCAGACTGTCCATGAGCCGCGCGCTCGCTCGGAACAGTATAATCAACCCTGCAGTCTATTAACATCATGTAACAAGAATAAAGCCTGATCCCGAAGGGAACCCGGCCATGTCGGCCTACCCCTTGGCCGCAGCGAGCCCCCCTCTCTCCCTGCCAGCCTGAAGGGATCGCAGAATCTTCGATCAGGCTGTGATACGTTATCTTGCTATGTTGGCGTTCAGCCCTATTCTTAATTCCAGCTCTCGAATGACTCCCGTACGCGGACTCGCCGCCCTATCACTGCTCTTGCTTGCCGCCGTGACCGGTTGTCAGGTTCTCGGTCTCAAGTCTCCTATCCCGGGAGTCACGTCCAAGAGCCGGGTCTATCATTCTGTCGTCGACCGGCTGGCGCCGGTTGTACAGCCTGACATCGACAAGTACCAGGGTCCGCAACAGGCTCGAGTCCTTGCCACCCATGCGATCGGTCAGGACGTGCCCGCGCGCTACAAACGCCGCATCGCCCTCCAAAGCCTGACTGACCCCTGGGCTGGATTTTCGACGCTGGAACACCAAGGCTTGTTGATGGCGGAGCTCACAGAGGGCGGACTGGACAATCTGCCGGCACTTCTGGATGTGATGGAAGCAGCCGTCGATCGCACCTCCGAATACTTCAAGCCGATTCCCTTCCCGTCCACAACAGCGCAGAAGGACATCGTGAGCTTTCTGACCGATACCTTGGACGATGCCGCAATTCAGCGCGATAAGGCGCTGGCGAATCTCTCCGACGATGAACGGCGGTTTCTCTTTAAGCATGCCCGGTCGGTGGCCGACCAGTTTGCGCCCCGCTCGAACGAACCGGCGCAGGAACGCGCGGCCCACCTCAAGCTCGATGCAGAGTTCACCCGTCTGGTGGATGAACAACTCGATTATGCCGCGCTCATTGCGGCGGCACAGACGATGGCGCGCTTGAGTAACGAGGGATTTCTCCAGCGCCTGGCGCTCACCTTTCAGCATCGCACCCCGGTTCAACAGCCTCCGCCCGGCATCACCGGCGATGTGCTCTTCGTCCAACAGACCCGCGCAGGCCTCATCGTCATCGGCGGATCGGGCACGAACACCTACGATCTGGACCGGCGCTTTCTTCTCGTCATCGATCTCGGCGGAGACGACACCTACCACGGCATCGTGGCTTCATCCGGCGACATCGACCATGGCATCGGCGCAGTCATCGATCTGGCAGGAAATGACACCTACACGAGCGACCCGCTCGGACTTGCCACGGGCCGGCTCGGCGTCGGGCTGCTGGTGGATCTGGCCGGCGACGACGTGTATCAGCTCGATCAAGGCTCCGGCGGCACCGGCTTCGCCGGCATCGGCATCCTTTTCGATCGCACAGGCAACGATGTCTATATGGGGAACCGTTTCACGCAAGGCGCCGCATTCGGCGGCCTCGGCCTCTTGGTCGACTTGGCCGGAAACGATCGATATACCAGCCATGCCTTCGCCATCGGATTCGGCGGGCCGTTAGGGATGGGCGCGGTGATCGATCGCGCCGGCAATGACATCTATCAATGCGGTGACAAATATCCCAGTACGTTGAACCCGCAAGAGGCTCCAACGGCCAAACCGGGCGATCCGACCTTTCAGTATCTCTGTTATGGCATAGGCAGCGGGGCCGGAGTGGACGGCGGCAGCAAGAAAGCCGACGCCCAACTCTTGAACCTGGCCGGTGGGCTTGGCTATCTCATTGATGTCGAAGGCCAGGATCAATATCGCAGCGGCAACATGGCGCAAGGAGCCGGGCATTACTTCGGAATCGGCGTGGCCCTCGATCTCAACGGAGATGATACCCATACCGGCGGACGCACCAGCCTGGGCGCTGCCGGTCGTTACGGGATTGGATTGCTCGTCGATGCGCAGGGCGCCGATCGCTATACGCCTTCCGGACCGAAGCTGAGCCTCAGCGGGACGAGCGAACGAAGCGTGAGCCTGCTGATTGACGGGGGAACAGGCCCCGACACCTATGATCTGACTAAAAGTTCAGGGCTGGGAGAAGCGGAAACCGAGTCCTGGTCGCTCTTCATCGACGAAGCCGGCGCCGATCACTACCTGGCCCTGACTGGTATGGGCCATGGCACGCCCGACAGCCTCGGACTGTTCTTCGATCTCGCTGCTGTGGACAGCTACGACAGCCCGCCAGGCACAACCCAGGCCGCCACAGACGGCCGTAGAAATGAACGGACGATCCGCTCTACCGGCAGTCTGTTTCAGGATCGCTAAGCACGCTATGGCCCGCCACTCGTGCCGCCTATCCAAGGTGATCATCGAGTATCGCTCCGCCCGCCCTTGACTTGCCCGATCCCCGATCTATCTCTCTTTTCACACGCTTACTCAACGTGGCTCTGCTCAGGGATGAGAGAGAGAAAGGACTCACACATGGACAGCGAGACCAAGGTACTTACCCTTCCCATATTACCGATCAAGCGGACCGTCTTATTTCCCGGCGTCATGATGCCCCTCACCGTCGGTCGCGAACGATCGATGGCGGCGGTGCAGGCGGCGATGAAAACCGAAGAGAAGATGATCCTGGTGGTGGCCCAGCGCGACCCGCAGACGGAAGAACCGGAACTGAGCGATCTGTACACGATCGGCACCAAAGCCATCATCAAGCAGATCGGCCAATCGTCGGAGGGCGCAATTCACGCGTTCGTCCAAGGAGTCGACCGCGTGGCGCTGATCGAAGAGACACAAACGACACCCTATGCGATTGCGCGAGTCCGGTCACTGGACCGCCCGTCGGATAGCGGCACGGAAGTGCAGGCCCTGCAGCGGGCCATACAGGAACTGGTGACAGAGCTCCCGCGTGTAATTCAAGCCCCCGGCATGCAGGAAGCCAGCGTCGCGTTAAGCAATGAGGATGATCCGGTGGCCCTGGCCTATCGTGTGGCCTCCCTGGTCAATCTCAGCGTGGCGGAGGAGCAGAAACTGCTCGAAAGCACCGCGACCCTCGATCTGCTGCGCGCACTCTACGTGGCCTTGTCCAAAGAGATCCAGATTCTCCAGCTTCGCGACAAGATCACCAGCGATGCGCAGGCCAAGATCGGCAAGAGCCAGCGCGAATACATGTTGCGGGAACAGTTGAAAACCATTCAACAGGAACTGGGCGAAGCCGACGGCGATGACAACGAAATCGCCCACCTGAAGAAGCAGGTGGCGGAGGCGGACCTCCCTGATCACGTGCGGAAAGAAGCCGAGCGCGAGCTCGGGAAACTGGCCAAGGTGCCGCCGTCGTCGGCCGACCATCAGGTGCTCCGGACCTATCTGGAACTGGTGCTCGAATTGCCCTGGAAGAAAGCCTCAGAGGATCATCTGAACCTCGCGAAAGTGCGCCAGGTGCTCGAAGAAGATCACTATGGCATCAAAGAAGTCAAAGACCGGATCGTGGAACATCTCGCGGTCTTGAAACTGAATCCGACGGCCAAGGCCCCGATTCTCTGCTTAGTCGGGCCGCCCGGGGTCGGCAAGACCAGCCTGGGCCAATCGATTGCCAGGGCCATGGGACGGACGTTTGAACGGTTCAGTCTGGGCGGTGTGCACGATGAGGCAGAGTTACGCGGACATCGACGCACCTATGTCGGCGCGTTACCGGGCCGCATCATTCAGGCCGTGCGCCGGGCCGGGGTCAACAATCCGGTGCTCATGCTGGATGAGATCGACAAGATGGGGCGCGACTTCCGTGGAGATCCCGCGGCGGCTCTGTTGGAGATTCTGGATCCGGCGCAGAACCACACGTTCCGCGATCACTATCTGGATCTGCCCTTCGATCTGTCGAAGGCTTTTTTCATCACGACGGCGAATACGCTGGATACGATCAGCCAGCCCCTGCTGGACCGGATGGAAATCATCCGCCTGCAAGGCTACAGCGAACATGAGAAGGCGGAAATCGCCCATCGCTACCAATGGCCGAGACGGTTGAAAGAAGCGGGGTTGGATGCCAGCCAGGCCCTGTTGTCCGACGAGGTCTTGAATCTCGTCATCAGTCGGTACACGCGCGAAGCCGGTGTACGCCAATTGGAGCAAATGCTCGGCAGGTTAACGAGAAAAGTGGCGCTGGTCTTTGCGGAACTCCCGGATGGCCAGGAGCGGCAGCCGGTGATCATTCGCCCGGACATGCTGGATGAATGGCTCGGCTCGGAACGTTTCATGCCGGAAGAAGCGCGCAAAACGCTGCCGCCCGGTGTGGCAACCGGTCTGGCCTGGACACCGGCCGGAGGCGATGTCCTCTACATCGAAACGACGTTGCTCCCCGGCAGTCATGAACTGACCTTGACGGGACAGTTAGGGGATGTGATGCAAGAGTCCGCCAGAGCGGCGCGGAGCTATCTCTGGTCGCATGCCGAGAGCATGGGACTCGATATTTCCAAGTTCAAACGCAACGGGGTGCATATCCATGTGCCCTCGGGAGCGATCCCGAAAGACGGCCCCTCGGCGGGCATCACGATGGCCACGGCGCTCGCGTCGTCCTACGTGGGGAAAGCCGTCCGTAGCGACACCGCGATGACGGGAGAGATCAGCTTGAGCGGATTGGTTTTGCCGGTCGGCGGCATCAAGGAGAAAGTCCTGGCCGCCCATCGCGCCGGCATCCGGCGGATCATTCTGCCGAAGGCCAATGAGAAGGACCTGAAAGAAGTGCCGAAGGAAGTGCGCGACGAGCTCACATTCATTCCGGTGGAACGGATCGAAGAAGTGCTGCCGGCCGCTTTCAACCAGGATCGCGTGGTGTCAGCGGAACGGGACGAACCGCTCGCAACATCCGCCGCGTCGTAAACGTTCGGAGGCCCCGGCTCAACACCGGGGCCTCTCCTTTTTCATCAAAATCCTCTGCTCAGTATCCCCTGTCTCTTCGGCACAATTTAGGGGAGGATCCTGACATTCATTCCTCACGCAGACTTCCAGAAACCTCGTAGCCTTACTAGGTTACAGCGAAAATCAGAGGCTACCACTTCCCTCCTAGGTTAATAAGGATCGTACTTCAATTAAACAAATAATCCCGCATCCCCCTTCCGCTCCATTGCTTTTTCACCCGCTACAGCGGTAGGTGTTGATACGAACCATTATCCTGGCGATTTATTTCCTGATACCATTTTTTCACCAGACGATAATTAAACAACGCATAAAGCTGACGTAGGAATTCTTTTAAAGGATGTTCGCATTTATCCAGTAAAACGCGACGAGTTTATCATTAAAGAAACAGGTGGTCTTGCTTTATAGTTACATATTGGAAGGTCCCTAATG
Organism: Nitrospira sp.; assembly: GCA_040081095.1. Lineage (GTDB taxonomy): Bacteria > Nitrospirota > Nitrospiria > Nitrospirales > Nitrospiraceae > Nitrospira_D. Next base: position 12,988 of record JBEBHO010000052.1, on the reverse strand, counting down.
AATGCGCCACACCCGTAAAACTAGCGTCTTACCCTCTCTTCAAAAGCTGAGCGAAGCTTCGCTAACGGAATCCTTTGTATACCCTCTTCTGAAGGCTCTTTACCCCAATAGCACAATTGAAAAGTCTCACGGCGCCAATGAAGCAGGTCGAGACCTAATCTGTTTTACCAGACACCCCAAACTAAACCGACCCTATGTCTTATGCATACAAGTTAAAAACCATTCAATTTCTGTTGGTGCAACGGCTGGCCCATACTCTCTCCAAACATTAAAGAACCAGGTAGAAGCCGCTAAATCAACAGCTGTAATTTCATCATCAGGAGCAAGCTACTACCCCGATGAAGTTTGGATAATTAACGCCTTCACAATTCCAGAAGGGTCAAGACGGCAGGTTACCCCATTCCTTGAAGAAATTAGGCGATGGACAGGGACTTTCATAGAGGGCAGCGAGTTCGAATCCCTCCTTCAGGAGCACTGCCCTAAGTTGGTTGCTGAAGTCTTATCCCTAAAAGACACGCGAGTGACTGAGATCCTCAATAACCTATCGCTGCATAAAGAAGGTCGTGCCTTTGGCCTACGTTTCGACAGAAGGCTTGAAGATTTTCACGTAAATGCTCGTGCGTTGCCATCTGGAGCTTGGAGTAACCGACTGATAGATGGATCAATTGAGTTAAGCGATTGCTACCTCATTCGTTTCCTGCCGGAACACAGCTCTACAGAGATACTCAATTCTTCACCCGCAGGAACAGGCTTTGTAGCTAGTGACATGAAAGTTCCCCAACGGTCGGTCTCAATAAAAATGGGACCCGTAGAAAAGTATACTTCAGCTCATGATGTCCATTTAACCTGGAATTTGTATGCGCAGGAAGCCGCCGAATCTGGATCCAACTGCGACCAAGAGCGTGTCTCGACCACTCAAGACACATCTATGTGGAGACGAAATCTAGATACATCCCATCATTTCACAGAAATACTGATTGATCCTTCAGCTGAAACAGAACCGGTAATTGTATGCACAGATCTAGACGACACCCCGACTAGTCAAAGTCCAAGCGTAGCAAATATAAAAAAACACATCGCATCAGGCACGCCGCTCTCGAACACATGGCATGTCGAACGCATTTACACCGCGCACGTGCGAGAAAAATCCCGCGAGCTCAAGGAAGAGCTAAAAGGTCTACAAAAGTTACTCCCCAAAGAGCTATCTGAGAACCCTGAAGCTGTTTCTAAGATGCTCAAGAAGGTTCTCTCTACTGAGAACTTTCTCCGGGATAGCGAGAGTCTCGAGCTGATAAAATGGAAGCCGAATCACAAACTTAAACCTGCCTCAGCGCGTGCTCTGTCAGTAGCATCTGAAGCCAGCATTCTCAAGCTCGCTGATTCAATCCTAGTAGAAGGACCTCCAGGCTGCGGAAAAACTACTTTCCTTCGAAGATTGGCAAGTCAGCTTCTCAAAGCTGGAACACATGTCATTTTTATTGAAGGTGCTACCATTTCAAAGACGATGGAGGGCAAGACACTCGACCAAATACTTAAATCCTCCCTTCATAAGGCCACCCCACGCGAATGGGCGCCAAAAGATTCAGTTGTCATAATTGACGGTCTGGATGAGGCTCCCTTCGATCTATCGGAAAGCATATCAAGACAATGTAAGGCTGCAAAAAAGCTTGTAGCTTCAGTTCGTTCTTCTTACAAAACAGAACTACGCCGCCTTTTTCCGAGAATTGAACTGGCGGTTTTCAACTCAAAAGACAGAGATCTCTTCTTCAAAAAGTGGTTTAAGCATGATTCACCCAAACATAAAGCAGCTCAAAAACTCATTAAAACCTATAAGGATATTGACCGAAACACACATTTCCCACTCCTTGCAACCCTGGTTGCGGCTCTAATTGAGAACGGGATGGAACCCACGACCAAGTCTGAAATCTATAGACACAGACTGCGCCTGCTTCTAGGTGACTGGGATAATGCAAAGGGGGTTGAGCGGAACTACATCAGCCCTCATGTAAAACTGCGTTTCCTGAAGGCACTTGCGTTTCATGCTCACGACACATCCCAACGGTACATTGATAAAAACGATCTAATGGATGTCTACTGCACTGCCTTAGGGGCTATGGGTTACCAAGTGCCTCTGGACGACCTTCTCAAAGAACTGGTCACCGCCAATGGCGTATTAGATCAGGAAAGTAATGACACTTACACATTCGGTCACCTATCATTTCAAGAACATCTTGCAGGTGAATACATTGCGGAGAATTTAACGACAGGCAAGATTGCACAGCTTATTGGTAGCCATAGATGGCTCGAAGCGTTGCGCTTCTATGCTGGGATTAAAGGCGATATTACTGATCTAATAAATTATTTCGAGAATGCAGAAGAGACGAATTTATATGCGAAGACATTATCTGACCTCGCAAACCATGCACCATATACCACTAGCGTAGCCCTGGAGTGCCTAGCCGAGTGCACCGACGTAAGCGCTCCTTCAACATAAAACATATGCCAACTAAAGAGTGGCGAATCTTGCATTCCAACATTGCCAGAAATGGTGTCATCCTGGAAGAAATATGCCGCTGGCCAGGCATAGTATATGAGTGATGCCTACAACTTACATCGCTTTCTCACCGCGCAATCGCCCACCTACAACACAGTCCTCGCTGAACTCCGAGCCGGAAGAAAGTCCAGTCACTGGATCTGGTTCATCTTTCCTCAGATCACAGGTCTCGGTCACAGTGGAACAGCACGGAAGTTCGCCCTTGCTTCTCTCGACGAGGCTAAGACCTATCTGCAGCACCCTGTATTAGGTCCCAGGCTCAGACAATGTACGCAGCTAGTTCTCGATGTGAACGGGCGCCGCGCTGAGGAGATCTTCTCCTACCCGGATGATCTTAAATTCCGGTCCTGCATGACCTTGTTTATGACCGCGACCACCGATAACAAGATCTTCACAGATGCTCTTCTCAAATACTTCGAAGGCAAGCCCAACACCTTGACGCTCGATCTCCTGGCCCAACAGAAGCCTTAGCGAATACGCGCGGCCATTACCCGGCAGTTCGCCGCCCTTCCATTCTTGACTCCCCTCTCTCTCCTGAGTACTCTTCGCCCCCAATGACCACGACCTCACAAAAAATCCTAGGTATTGGCCGGTTGGCGACTGCGTGGCTTTGCATCAGCCTGATGAGCCTCACGACCGGCTGCCAGTACGTGCGGCCGACGATGAATGCGCCGCTGGATCAGTATGACTCGGACTACGGGTATCGCTCCACTAACCTGCCTCCGTCCAAAACCGGCAGCTCTGACAGTCTTTTTATCGTCGCCTCTTTCTCCGGTGGGGGTGCGCGCGCCTCGGCACTGTCCTATGGCGTCCTGCGGGAATTGGCACGGACACCGATCCGGTGGGACGGTGTCGATAAGCGGCTGATCAATGAGTTGAACATCATCAACGCGCTCTCGGGGGGCAGCTTCACGGCGGCCTACTATGCCCTCTACGGCGACCGGATTTTTCACGACTTCGAATACCGATTCCTCCGAAAGGACTGGGAGAGCGAGCTGCGTTCGCGGATCTTCCGGTCGCCGTCCAATTGGCTCCGGCTCTGGTCTCCCTATTTCGGCCGGGCTCATGTCTTTTCAGAACTCCTCGATGAAGCGCTCTTCGACGGGCACACGTTCGGCGATCTGGTGGCGCAGCGACGGCGGCCGATGGTCTTCATTCATGCCTCTGACATGGCCAGCCTCTCGCGGTTTGAGTTCAATCAGCGGCAGTTCGACCTTCTCTGCTCGGACCTGAACCAGCTCCCCATCTCGGTGGCGACCGCCTCATCGGCCGCGCTGCCGCTGATTCTGAGCCCGATTTCGATGACGAACTACGCCGGACAATGCGGGTATATCCCGCCGGCGGTGCTGCAGGAGGAGAAAGCGACTACGTGGGGCCGGCAGCGGGCGCATGAACTGCGGTCGTATCTCGACCCCAAGAAGCGCCCCTATGTGCATCTGCTGGACGGCGGGCTGTCCGACAATATCGGCATGCGCGCGGTGCTGGAGAACACGGCCTACGTCGGGGATCTCGAAACCACGTTTCAATCGCTAGGAGCCAAGAAGATCAGAAAGCTGGTCTATCTGATGGTGAGTGCCGAGACCACGCCGGACCCAAACCAGTACACGCTGAACGCAATTCCCGGCCTCATGCGGGTGAGCCGGGCCCTGGTCGATATTCCGATCAACCGCTATTCCACCGACACCTATGAGCTGATGCGTCAGGCGGTGGCGCAGTGGCGGCGGGAACTCCGCCAGCGCCCGCCTGGCACAGAAGGCATTTTCACACCCGACACCGACATCTATTTCATCAACGCCAGCCTGACGGAGGTCGCAGACCCGTTGGAACAAGAACGCCTCATGAATATTCCCACCAACCTGGCATTGACAGACGAAGAACTTGATCATCTCCTGCTTGCGGCGACAATACTCCTCCGAAACGACAAAGAATTTCAGCGCCTCCTGCGCGACCTCGAATCCGACGCCATCACGGCCCCATCGCCCGCAAAGTAACTATTTTGTCCACCCCATTCTGCTTATCTTGCCCTTCCGTAAGGGCGTATGTAAGGATTGACGATCCGATTCGACTGATGTGTACAATCACGCCGATACAGGAGATTACTCATGCCACAGAACATTGAGATTGGACAGATTGTCAAAGTGGTAAAGACTGACGACGAATGGAAAAAACTGCTCGCACCTGCGGCTTATCAGGTCTTGCGCCACGAAGACACGGAGCGGGCCTTTACGAGTCCGCTCCACGAGAATCATCAGGCCGGCATCTACTTTTGCGCGGGTTGCGATCTGCCCGCCTATTCATCGGAGCATAAATTCGACAGCGGCACCGGCTGGCCCAGCTTCTGGCAACCGATCGATCCGAAGGTGGTCGAGACACGCACCGACTCGAAATTCTTTATGACGCGCACCGAGGTCCACTGTGCGCGCTGCGGCGGCCATCAGGGGCACGTGTTCAATGACGGCCCCAAACCCACTGGACTCCGTTACTGCATCAATGGCGTCTCACTGAAGTTTGTGGCGGGTTGACCGTGCGCGTCATCGTCTCTCGCTGAGAAACAATCTGGGGAGACCGTTCAGCCCATTCCACGCCCGCTCCCCCCGATAGAGCGGTAGCGCATGACGCCCGATCTCTGTACAATCATCTCCACATCATTGGAGTTGTTGTACCCATGTCTCGTTTGTTCTCCTTGAGCAGTCTGTGCTGTCTCAGCCTTACACTCACGTCGTGCGGCAGTGGCGCCTCCCCTTTTGCATCGAACACCGACCCCTGCTCGTTGATCACGTCGGCGGAAGCCGAACGAGCTCTCGGCGAACCGGCGCAGGAAGGCCTTCGCTCCGATTCCAAGACCTGCGTATTTAAATCGATCCGTGACAGTGCCAATGCCGTCACCGTGCAGGTCGAGGAAGCGCCCGGCGTCGACCGGCGCGCAGGTTTCAACAAAGAACGGCTGAGACGCGACAGCGTCCTGATTTCCGGACTGGGAGACGGCGCGGTCCGGATCGATTCGCCGCCTTCGCTCTCCCGCCTCACGTTTTTACGCGGCGAGAATCTGGTCACCGTCATGGTTTCGTCGATTCATGCGGACAATCTCCAGGCCTCGGTGATGGCAATCGGGAAGCGCGCAGCGGAGCGCTATGGCGCCACCGTCGCACTGGCTCAGATTCCACCTGCGTCTCCCGCAGCAGGAACCGGCTCCTCTATGCCGGATCGTCAGACCACGTCCACATCGACCTTGCACACGTCGCCGGTCACCGTGACACAGACGAGGAGCATTGAACACACCGGTTCAACCGGCCCGACCAAAGCCTCGACGACGGACACCGGCGCACTCGTCGGGATCTGGCAGGCGCACCGGATGCAAGGCACCACGCGACATAACTATCTGCTGGAAATTTCGCCCAATCAATCCTGGACGCTCTCAGCTCTGACACAGTTCGACGGCGTGCTCGACGCGGCCTCCGGACGCTGGGCGCTCGATCGGGCCAATTCATTCAAAGGGCAATCATGGAGAGGCACCTACCTCACCATGCAACCTGATTCGTTTTCGAGCACGGGCAGTCTCCAGGGTACCTGGACCAGACTGGAAGCCGACCAAGTCCCGAGCACCATTCCAGCTGAACTCTGGAGCCAGCGGAAAGACACGACCAGCGTGCCCATCTTTCAGCTTAAGAGCGTCGATCACGCACTGGTGGGCATGTGGGAAAGCAAAGGCACCTACGCCGGAGGCCCGGCTTCGTTTGTCTGGACCATCAAAGCGTCCGCAGCTTCCGATCTGTTCATCATGGATCAGACCCGCGGCACCGTGGTGACGAAAGGCGGCCTCGTCCAATTGCAGCCCGTGCAGAAACGGCAACGCAGCATCGGGATTGTTGCCACGCAGGACGGCGGATTCACGACAAGCGATGGGACTTCCAGCCTGCGTTGGACCCGCCTTGCGCCACAACCGGACGCGCCACACCCACTCTAGCTATCTCGGGCACGCCGATCGCGGGGCCCTCGCAGGGAGAGACCGTTATGTCCAACACACATGAGACCATCGGATTCGTCGGCGTCGGGCGCATGGGCGCCAATATGGCGCGGCGCCTGAAAGATTTCGGTTTTCCGATCTCGGCCATCTATGACCGGCACACGGCCGTCGCCACCGAGCTGGCGACAGAGCTCGGCTGTCAGGCTGTCGCCAATCCGGCGGCGGTCGCCGAAGCCTCACAGACCGTCATCACCGTTGTCACTGACGATGCGGCGATGGAGCAGATCTTTGCCCTAAATGACCCCTCCAGCCTCCTCGCTCACGCGAATGGCCGCCTCTTCATCAATTGCGCAACCGTCTCCCCGTCGATCCATCGGGGCGTGGAGGAGCGAGTCGCCGCACGCGGCGGAGTCTCGCTGGAAGCCTGCATGGCCAGCAGCATTCCGCAAGCGCGCCAGGGCACGCTCTACCTGATGTGCGGAGGCCGGAAAATGGCCTTCGAACGGGCGAAGCCCATGCTGCAAACGCTGGGCAAAACCGTTCGCTATGTCGGCCCCAGCGGCAGCGCGGCGGAAGTAAAGGCGTTGGTGAATATGGTGATGAACTGCAACACGGCGGCGCTGGCAGAAGGATTGGGATTAGGCCAGGCGCTCGGGCTGGATCTGACGATGCTCCGCGAGGTCTTCAGTCAAACCGGCGCGAATTCACGCGTCCTGGAAACCGACGGAGAAGACATGCAGCAGCGCGCTCATGATTGTTTTTTTTCAGCGGCCCACGCCGCGAAAGACTCCGGTATCGCCGTCGCGCTGGGACGAGCGGCCGGTCTTTCGCTCCCGGTGGCGGAAGCCACGCTCACGCAGTATCAGCGGCTGGTGGCGAGCGGAAAAGGCGAGCTCGATAAGTCGGCCATCGCCGAACTCACCTTTAAAGAGCGATGAAGGCGTTACACGTGCAGGACTCGGATCGCTTGGCTCAGGATGCCAATCCTGCGTGCGGCTCGGCTGCAGCCAGGACATCGCGGACTTTCGACGCCAGGATGGACGGAGAATAGGGCTTCTTCAGCATCCACCCGCCCATCACGCCCTGAAAATTCGCATACGATACGAGCCCTGACACAAAGAGTACCGGTAGTTCTGGCCGTTGGATACGCAGCAAATGGGCCAGCTGTGGCCCAGACATCTTTGGCATCACAATATCAGCCACCAGAATCGATACCTGATCGCCATATTCATCAAACAAGCGCAGCGCTTGTTCTCCATGTTCGGCATACAGCACCGTATACCCATGGTACTCCAGCATCTGGCCGGTTACATGACAAACCGCAGGCTCGTCATCCACCACCAAGACCGTTCCCCGATGATGTGTGTGTTCTGAAGTGCTCAGCGGCACGGAACTTACCCCTTTCATTCTCCCTCCTCACGCAACGTGGTTCCATGTGTACCATGGACCTCCCTGGACTCCAAGAAAGCGACTGGTTTTTTCAGGGGCGTAGAGCGATCTACGATATCCCGGCAAATGAGCGCCACAGGCTGATCGCCAGCCAGAGCACCAGAACGCTCAGCCCCAACAACAGCGCCAGCGTCCCACCCACAATACCGACCACGTAAATCCAATCGCCATGCGTGGCTCTGGCGGGTTGCGTCGCCGCCTGGCGCAACAATTCTGCATTGCGGGAATTACTTTTGAACCAGACGGAGAAGAGGTCGCCGAAGATCGGAATCGTCCCGATCGCGCCGTTCATCAAGAGGTTTACGCTCATACGCGCGATGACCATGCGTGGCACCTGCAGATGCGCGGCCAGCCCGAGAATGATCGCCCCCACAAGACCAGCCAAGACATCGCCGACTCCCGGGATAAGCCCGATCAACGGATCCAGTCCAAGAGACAAGGACGTCCCGGGGATTCTGACCGTCGCATCCAGGATTTTGGCAAGCAGTTCAGCCGTCGCTACCGCCGCCTGGCTGTGGGTTTCAGACTCGGGTAGCTCGCGCGAAGGATGAGATGAGGGATTAGCCACGACGCGATCGTCTCACATGTTCCTTCAACCAGCAGCGATCCATCACAACCGCAAGACCGGCCTGTCGTGCCCGTTCCGCCGCCACATGATTGATCACTCCCTCTTGCATCCAGATGGCTTGTGCACCGCTCGCAATAGCCTGCTCGATGATCGGCGCCACATCCTCAGACCGACGAAATATGTCGACCAGATCGATCGGCCCCGGCACGGCCCCCAAGTCCGGATAGGCCTGCTCCCCCACCACTACCTGTTCATTCGGATTCACTGGAATGACCCGATATCCCTGCGCCTTCATGTAGGCCGTCACATGATTGGATGCCCGTGCCGGATTCGACGACGCCCCGACCACCGCAATGGTCAGGCACTTCGACAGAATGGCTTGAATCGTCTCGTCAATGTTCTCGCTCATGGGCCACACTACCATGAGGCAGCGCTATCAGAACACTGAAGAACCGACGAACCCTGTCTGATAAAATATCTGCGCCGGGATTCGAAAGCCACGAGCAGACGCAGGCTGTACTCCTCGCCATTCCAGACACTGGTCATAATTCAGCGCCGCAGCAATGGGAATCGCCAAGACCTCGTCCGGTTGAATGCCAATGGGCCAGAGTGAAGGGAGTGGCAGGAAAAGACATGGGCTGATCGCAGAACTGCGCTACCCGCGTCGCAGGACCCGGTCGAGGGTGAGTCGTAATACGGGAAGCGTCACCGGCTTAGTCACCACCGCGTCCATTCCCGCGTCCCTACAGGTCTGCTCATCTTCCAGCGACGCGTGCCCGGTCAGCGCGATGATCGGCACCGCGCGCCCCCCTCCCTGCTCGTTCCGCCGAATTGTGCGGGTGGCCTCGTACCCATCCATCTCTGGCATCTCACAATCCATCAGCACGGCATCATAGGCGGTGCGTGCGAGGGACTCCACCGCTTCCCGTCCGTTCCGCGCGACTTCGACCTCATAGCCCAGCTTCTGCAAGAATTTGCATGCGACGACCTGATTGATCTCATTGTCATCGGCGACAAGGATTCGCTTGTGCCCGCCAGATTGCGCCGTCTGTTTACTCGGCTCGCCAGCGCGCGGACCTGCATGTTCTCTCAGAATTGCAGGCAACAGCAGAGTCGTGTAGGTAAACGTCGTCCCTGCTCCGGCCGTGCTCCGAACAGATATTTCTCCCCCCATCAGCTCGACCAGTTGCCGACAGATCATCAGCCCCAGACCCGTCCCTCCGAATTTTCTCGCGGTCGATGCTTCGGCCTGTGAGTAGGCTTGGAACAATCTGGCCTGCTGTTCCTCCGTCATCCCGATGCCGGAGTCTGAGACACTCCATCCCAGTAGGATGGTATCCGGCAGATGAGACAAGGCCGGCTGCAGGGTCACGGAGACGGCCACGCTGCCCCGATCGGTAAATTTGATCGCGTTCCCCACGAGATTAAAAAGGATTTGACGCAGCCGAACCGGATCTCCGCGCAGGCTGCCAGGCACATCCGGCGAGATCTGAACGGTTAAGGTCAGGCTTTTTTTCTTGGCCAACTCAGACACGAGGGTCAACACATCGTCAATGAGCGGACGAAGATGCACATCCGCAGTCTCCAACGTCATCTTGCCCGCTTCGATCTTGGAAAAGTCGAGAATGTCGTTTACCAAAACCAAGAGCGCTTCGGCAGACCGATGCATCGTTTGAATGAGTTGGCGTTGCGCATCGGTCAAAGACATATCTTGAAGAAGTTGCGTGCAACCCAACACACCGTTCATCGGGGTCCTGAGCTCATGGCTCATCGTCGCGAGGAAGATGCCTTTCGCCCTCGCCGATTCCTCCGCCGCATCTTTGGCACGTCGCAGCTCGACGTCGGCGGTAATATCGATGCCATAGGCACGCACTTGATCCAGTTCACCCAATGGAAAAAATGACCAGGCCAGAACCCGGTCGCACACGACATGTTCGATCTGACCGGTCGGCTGTCCGGTCCTCAGACACTCAGAGAGGAGTTCAGGAAGATTGGCCGGCAACAGCGTATCGCTTCCCCCCTGCAGCCCCCCGCATTGGGTCATGAGCTCGACCATCGCAGTATTTGCAAACAGCATCACCCCTGTGGCATCGAACTCGATGATGGGATTAGGCGCATCCTCGGCCAGGTGGGCAACACGCTGCACATCGCGTTGCGCCTCGATCGCGGACGTGAGATCGCGGACGACAATCACGGCGCCGATTCGTTCGCCGCCGCGCACGCGCGGCCAGAATGACGTCGACAGTTCACACTCCTGGCCGTCTCCGCGCGTCCACACCTGTGACACTAACTGAGCCACTTCACCGGTCTTCATCATCTGTTCGAATGGACAGACCAGGCGGCCGCTCTGATCCTGCTGCATGCATCCCAATAGGTCATGAAACGGATGGCCAATCACCTCACGCGATCGCCCCACAAGGTGCTGAGCCATCGGGTTGAGCGACAGAATCCGACCCAGCCGATCGGTTACGAACACACAATCGCCGGATGATTCCAGCAGGAGATGGGCGTCCTCTCTGGTGGGCAGCCATGTCATATCCCCGTGAGGAGAAGGATCTGGACGCGAGAGAGGCCACCCACTCATGCAGCCACCTCACGAAGGATCGATTCGACATCAATGCCTTCCACACGGGGATCCAGAATATTATGAATCACCCGTCCCCCCTCAGGCTCTCTGGCCAAATCCAACTCCATTGCTGGAGTGCATAACGAGCCCTGATCGTCTCGACAGAGATAGAGGGTGGGCAGATGGGCCTTCCCCGGCGTAATAGACCCTACGACCCCCACTTCGCCTGAATTCAACGCGACCAGGCTGTAGAGCGGATAGACCCCGATGATTCTGATGAGATAAGATACCCCTTCAAGCAAATCCTGTTGACTATGATAGCGATGATACAGCTGTGTCATCGCTTGGTTGGAGGACATGGGCGGCAGGCCACTATGCCCGGTGAGGAGTTCGTCGTATTGATCGATAATCCCCACCAGCCGCGTGTGCTCTTGCATGATTTCATCGGCCAGGCCGGTAGCCTCCACTAGCTCGTGATGCCCTCGAACGACTGCACAGACGATTGGGTTCAGTACACCGCTTTTTTCAAGTGTGGCAATACCCTGATGCGGGTGGCTGTCGTAGAGAGCCTGCTGTGCCGCGGTCACCGCTTTCCCTCGTTTTAGGATATTGCGCGGCAGCCGCGTCAAACCGATGTCGTGCAAGAGGGCGGCAATACCAAGCTGTTGCAGCGATTGGTGGGGATACTGACGAGCCTGCCCCATGATAATCGAAAGCGTACCGACGGTTAATCCATGCTCATATAAAGTGGGGTCGCTGTCCCGAAGACTATTCACCGCATAGCACGCGGCCTGCCGCTCGGCGATTACGCCAATCATGTCATCAACAAGCTGTGCCACTTCCCGATACGAGACGATCCCGGTTATCCGAGTTCCCTCAAAGAGCTGATTCAAGCGGATCATCCACTCTGCTCGACGCTGCTTAGCCACGGCTAAGTTTTCCGCCAAATGAACCACCGTAGGAATTTCAACTGGAGATGGTTCGACGGAAGGCCTCACGTGATTTACCGCTCCAGCGGTCGTGGAGAGTGTGGAGACGAGGGGATCGGACACATCTTCTCCCTGCTCTGTATCAATGATCACTTCACGAACGCCCGAGCGATGCAAGGCGTCAAGCTCCGATTGATGACTGATCTTAAATTTATGCCGAATGAACGGTGTATGGAGCCATGACCGATCGACCCCGATCAGGTACATACCGACGCTCAACTCAGAGAGTGCAATCTTTCGATGGGCCACAGATCCGTCTCCAATGACGAAAGGCAAAATCCGACCCTGCTTTATCGGTTAAATATCCCCCATTCTTAAATGCGGAATCTGGCGATCCAGGCTCGTTCAACCTCCCTCGTGCTCATTCTTGTTCCCTAGATCAGGATGTGTGAAACACCCACAGAGGGTGCGCCATTCGATCCGGTACTGCGTGAGCGGCTGCCTATCCTATGCATGATCAAGGCAGGGCGTGATGCCGTGAAGTCAGATCTGTATTGAAACCTCCGCCATGGAGACACTTGCTCGCTAGGCCATTGTGATATCCGCGGCTCACTTGTTATCGATTGCCGTCGATTCGAGCACGCACCTTTCTGCTATACTTTGCACTGTCGGGAGTAGCAGGATCATCGCGATCTCCCCCCGACAATTGAGAAAGGCAAACCACCCGAGAGGGTGGGACGCAAAGCCAAGGGACCTAAGCAGGGACAAATGATGTTCCAGGGTCAGCCTAGCCGCCACAACGCAGTCCTCTTCGAGCGCCACTGGCGTGCCTGGGCTCTCCCGGAACGATCCGCCCCCGATAGACCCACGGCACATCATCTCGGAGCGGGACTAGGAGGTGCGTTATGATGTCCGCCATCGATACAGCGTTATCAGGTTTGACAGCCTTCGCCAAGAA
>JBEBHO010000243.1:0-29460 GCA_040081095.1 Nitrospira sp. | reverse complement strand
CCTTCATGCTTGCGGTAGTAGCGAATCAGTCCGATCAGACTGTCGGCCACACCCTGGTCCGGCATGGCGCCGACTCCGCCGGCGCCGCCGTGATGCATCACCTCGGCCTCCGGCAAGAGAAACAACCGGTGCCCCTCATCCCGCAGCCGACGACACAGATCCACGTCGTTGTAGAAAATGGGAAACCGTTCGTCGAAGAGCGGCTTCGCCCCGATGACCGACCGCCGCAACATCAAACAAGCGGCCGGAGGCTGTTCGATCTCCGTCACAACATCGAAGGTCTCATTGAGCAGGTAGAACTCGCGAACCCATCGATTACTCGGGACCATATTTCGCAACAGTGTTTCCGACCACAATACATAGGACCACCGGGGCAGTCGCTTGTGATACCGCTGCAATGATCCATCCGGATTGCGCAGCACCGCCGTCACACCGGCGCGCTGTGGATCGGCATCAAGAAATCGTACCATCTGCTTCACGGCTCCTGCCTGCAGTTCCGTATCGGGATTCAACAGCAACACATACCGGCCTTGTGTCAGGCCATAGGCGTGATTGTTCGCTCTGGCAAAACCCGCATTCTGCTGATTGCGAACAAGCTGAACCAGGGGAAACTGGTTTGCCACCAGTTCGGCACTTCCATCGGCAGACCCGTTATCCACCACGAGTACTTGCGCTGCAAGCCCATCGACGCCACCGTCAATGGAGCGCAGACAACGCTCCAACAGGTCCCGCGTATTCCAATTCACGATGATAAGTGAGACATCCATGGCATCTTTCAGAGGACTCGTGTGCACCCTCTTACGAGCCCCACAACATGCGCAAGCGCAAGGACTCGCGCGACCACACATGCCACCCGTAGACACCGACACCTGCCAGACCACACAAAGCGCCCAGCCATTGCGCCATCCACATCGATGGCACGGCCTGACTCAGCGCCACACCGCAACCCACCAAGGCCACTAACGCTCCAGCCCATCGTAACGGTTCGAACGCCGACGTCGCGTCACGACCCAGAAGCTGGACGGTGGCCTTGAGATGCAGGCCCAGCCCCACTAGAAAGGTCAGCGCCAATGCCCAGGCCGCTCCGACCAACCCCCACGTCATCGTGAAGGTAATCACCATCGGAACATAACAGGCGCACATCACCGCCCAAATTTTCGTTTGAAGGTCCGGACGATTGGCTCCGCAGTGAAAGGCCGCCATCACACTGCAGAACGCCGCCGCAATGGCAAACAAACAGAGCACCCGTAACGGCTCAATGGCGGCCGACCAGGATGGACCGAACACAAATGGAACCAGATAGGGAGCCAGGATGGCGACTCCCATCGCACTCGGCACCACGACCATCCCGGTCAGACTCATCTGAAGACTCAACGCCCGCAGCACCCCAGGGCGATCCTTCTGCATCAGCGCATAGGTCGGCAGGCTGATCTGGGACATCACACTCATGGCCCGGATGCCGATCATGGTCGGAATCGCCATGGCTAGCTGGTACTGGCCCAACCCCGCGACTCCCTGTAATCGCCCCACAACGAAATCACTCCCGCTCATCACGGTAAACAGAAACCAGGCCGTGACATTTTGATAGCGTCCATAGCTCCACAGGCTCTGCAAGGCCGTACGATCCAACGACCAGCGAATGCGGCAAGGCGCAATCCAGAAAGAGACGAGCGAACCGAAGAGAAACGCCACCAACTGTCCCCCCAACAACGCCCAGGCACTCTGCCACCACCAGGCCAGCCCTATCGTCACCACAGTTTCAACGAGACGGCGGCTCAGATCGAACGACACCCGCCGACGAAGATCCAGCTGTTTCAATAGGATGAATAATGCCGGACTCTGCAGTGATTGCAGCAGCACACCCACCGCATGGACACGAAGAAAGACGCCAAGCTCAGGAATGTGCAGCGCTGAGGCAATGACATCCGCCAACCCCCAAAGGCCGACGGTCAAGACACAACCCCGAAGCACCGACAGGGTCCAAGCCACGCGTAGATCTTCCTCCGTCACCTCCGGTTTAGCGATCACCGCCGGCTCAAGCCCCAACTCTGAAAATGTCTGAATCGCCAGCAGAACCGCCGCTGAAGCCGCCATCAAGCCGAAATCACCCGGCAAGAGCAGCCGCGTCAAGACGACGAGCTGGAGAAACCCAATTCCTTTTTCCACGGCAAACCCGGCCATGGCCCACCCGCCGGCTTGCAACACCCGATGGCGGATGCGAACGCCGCCGGACACGGCAGCGTCCGCGTCGCCCAAGGCACCCGGCTTCTGGTCTGATGACAGAGGCATCACGCACACACTCGTTCACAAAGCGGTTCAACAGGGACGATACCGAAAGCCTGCTCCAATTCCACCGCTCTTGCTTCCCAGGTATGGGCCTCCAGGACGGCCGCTCGCCCGGACTGCCCCATCGTGCTCGCTGTCGCAGGATTTCGAATCATATATAACAATCCCTCAGCAAGAGACGTCGCATCATCCACCTTCACGGAGAGACCGGCACCCAGCCCTTCGACCAAATCTCCGTAGCCCTCTCCAGCTGTCGCCACGACTGGCCGCGCACCAGCCAGGTACTCCCAGAGTTTCATCGAATCACCAGGGTAAAACCGGACCGGTCGATGGAGCACCACGCAACAATCGCTCGCTCCAATCCACCAGGACACCTCATCAAAACCCACACGCCCGACGAACGACACCATATCCTCGAGTCCCCGTTGCCGCACTAACGCTTCCAGTTCCGGCTTCGTTTGACCATCGCCGACTAATAGAAGCGTGGTGTCAGGATGTTCGAGACGGACAAGCGCCATCGCCTCCACGAGCGTATCCAACCCATGCCAGGGAAAGAATCCTCCGACAAATCCGATGTACGGCCGATCAGGATTCAGTCGCAACCGACCACGAGCTTCAGCCTTATCGCGAGACACGCAGACAGCCGGATCCACCCCGTTGCGAATCACCCGGCAGCGGGACGCTGCAATTCCCCACTCCCGCTGCATCCATTGCGGAATCTCCCGACAGACACTGATCACGGCCTGAGCCTGTTGAGCCGACAAGCGCAACGCCCCTTGCACAAGCGTACGAATCGGAAACCACCCCCACAGACCGGTCAATTCCTCAGCCGGCAAACCGTTCACAAACAGCACGTAGGGACAGCGCAGCGCGCGCGCACACCATAGCGGCGCGATCTGGCCAGGCGAATCGAACCATAACATCACATCCGGCTTCTCCCGCCACATGGTCTGGAACAGAGCCACCACCGAGCCTACAAGATACAGCACAGGTCTGATGACCGGGAGACGGAACACCCGTACCCAGACTGAACGCGCCCCACCTAGATTGAGTGACTCCTCCATCCCCGCCTGTGGTTTCGGCGCCACCACCCGCAACACATGGCCCCGAGCTGCCAGGGCGCGCACAAACTCCACCACTTGGCGGCTTCCTCCGCCAGCGACCCCCAATTCCTCATCACAATAGACCAGAATATTCATCTCACCCTAGGAGACAGCTCGAAGCGATGGCGACTCGCGCCTGCCCGTCATCGCAACAGGGTTGGCCGCAGACCGTTGCCAAAACGCCCCGGTCCAGTCGATCAGCTGAATCGGATCGGTAATGCCCTGCGCCTGACGAAAATCCTCAATCGCCGCACGGCAGGTCGGCAACCCGTAGTCATCCACGATCACAAATCCACCGACTGAGACCTTTGGATAGAGCGCCACTAAGGCCTCCATCGTCGACTCATACAGATCCCCATCGAGCCGCAACACCGCCAACCGCTCAATCGGCGCCGTCGGCAGCGTATCGCGAAACCAGCCAGGCAGAAATGCCACCTGCTCGTCCAACAGACCGTATCGTGCAAAATTTGCCTTCACCTGCTCCATCGGAATCGCCAACTCGGAGTACTTCCAGAGCGTGTCGCCTTCATCAACCGGATAACGAGTCGGATCCGGTGGCGGCAAACCCCGGAATGAATCGGCCAGCCAGACTTTCCTGGACGTATCGCCATACGCTTTGAGAATGGCGCGCATAAAGATCGAGGAGCCACCCCGCCACACACCGGTTTCAATACAGTCGCCGGGAACGCCGTTTTGGATCACAGACGTGACGCAGTGCTGCAGATTGTCCAGCCGCTTCAACCCGACCATCGTTTCTGCTTCCAGCGGCCAATCCCGTCCTTCCTGGCGCGCCTCGGCTCGGTCCGGCTCGACGTGCACTAATTCCAATTGTGCCCGGCGCACCAAAGACTGGAGCGGCTTCAGCACGACATGCCGCCATCCGCTCATCGATGTCGCCATCGGTCGATACTGTTCCCGCCAGAGCATCCGCGTCAGACATTGCTTCATCAACTGCAGATATAACTCCTGGGGTGTCGTGCCACTCGCTGGTTCAGTCATGGGAAGATTCATACGCTCTCACCTGCATTGTGAATGATGACTCGCTCTTGATTCTGACGATGGACGACCACCTGCCCGGCGAGGTCTCGCAGCCCTCGCACGATTGTGTCCCAACCAAACCGCTTCTCGACAAACACTCGGCCATCGCCGCCCAATCGACAGGACTCATCGGGACGGTCGAGTAATGTCCTCATCGCGTCAGCCAACGGCTCCGCACGATCCGGCTCGACCAGGACCACCCCATTCGACTCTGCGAACAACGCGGTGACCGAAGGGATCGCGCTGGCGACCACCGGTTTCCCGCAGGCTAAATAGTCGAATATTTTGACCGGTGACGTCTCTCCGCGGTCCCCGCAAAACGGCGCCACACAGACATCCATCGCGCCGATCAGCATCGGCACGCGCTCGTAGGGAACTCGACCGGTCCAAGTGATCCAGCGCGAGAGTCCTCGCCGATCGGCCTGCTCACGAAGAACGGCCGCGTCTTCTCCGTCACCGACCATCAAGAGCCGTACGGACGATCTGCGATCGTGCAACAGCTCAAAGGCTTCGAGTAACGTCGCTAATCCTTGATACCGATAGAAACTCCCGACAAATCCGATGTACTTACAGGCGGAATCTAATCCGGCCTCTTGCACACATCGAATCCTCTCCTGCGGATGGAAGAGCGCCAAGTCCGATCCACTCGGCAACAGGGCCACGCGCGCGGCCGACACGCCATACTCCGTCTGCACGAGATGGCGCAATCCTTCCGTCAGGACAACAACCCGGTCGCACCGACGAAGCGCGAACGAAGCCAGCGCATGAGTCAGGCGACCGCGCCATCCGCTGGCACCCCACGGTGGAACCGGCTCTCCGTTCACTTCACAGATGCAGGTTGCTCCAAAGATACGGGCGAGCAGTAACGGGTGAAAGCTTTCCATCCAGCGGTAGTACACCACCGTCGGCCGCTTGCGGAAACCGCGCCAGAGTCCTGAGAAGAAGGCCAGAACCGCATAGCTGATTGGTCGAATGACCGATCCCGGCAACATGGGAATCGGCACAACCTGCGATCGCCTTGGCATAAAAGCCGAACGATACCTCGGAGCAAACACGGTGACCTCGTCACCGACGGACACTAACGCATCGGCTAACGCCCAGATCCGCACCAGTCCGACCGGGTCGGTCGGTGCGTCCGGTTCATACCAGTAACTACACAGCCACCAGTTCATGCGAGCCTCGGCTCACCGGCACTGCTCTCGTCGGCTTTCGACAATCGCGGCAGGATCATGACCAGTCCGGCACATAACCAAAACGGTTCCATGATTCGAATAATGATAAAGGTGTTCGCCCCTACCGCATGGGCCAGCAGTGCGACCAGACCGAGCCACACGCCTAGGGCTAGCCCCTTGGCAAAGGGATCGTCTTCCGTCGCATAAATTCTTCGAGTGCTCAGCCACAGTCGCGCAGTAATGACGAGAAACGCCAGAAGACCAGCCAGGCCTGTCTCGCCGATAATCTTGACGTACTGCGCATCGGCCCACGCATAGCCCGTAATGCCCCGGCCAAGAATCGGATTGTGCACCCAGTCCTGCAGCACATAGGCCCAAGACCGGAGCCGTTCCGATGTCGACAGATCCAGCCCCACCTTTCCGACTTGAATCTCACCGCCATATTGGCGGCCGAAGAAGGTTTCGTTAATGCGAATCTTCACATTATCCGGAGCAAAGAGCGGCAACAACGCCATCGCCAGCAACAGCAAGACGACGACCCTGGGCTTTCTCCACTGGGAGGCTCCGACGGCCAGGACCAAGACCGCCCCGGCGAGATAAGAGGAACGCGAGAGTGTGGCCATCAATGCCAAGAGACCGCAACCACCCAACACGATAAGCGCCACGCGCACAGGACCCGTCTTCATGTGAATCAACAGCCCCGTCACAATCGCGAGGAGAAACACGAGATAGCCGCCCAGCGTATTAGGCTCGCCGACTTCTCCCTCAAACGGCGCCGTCGCCCGTTGCCCGCTGGGAATTTGATAAATCGCATAGAGGCTGATGATGAAGCCGGTGACGAGCAACGCCGTTACCAGCCCGACGACTTGCTGCTTGGACGTCACATGATTCACCACCATGAAATACACAAAGAAATATTCGAAGTACTTCAGGACGAAGAAAAAGCCGGTGACTGGCTGCACACGTCCCGCCAGAACCCCCACGAGCGTCGCAACCACGCAGATAATCATATAGGCGGCGATCGGCCGATGGAGCGGTGTCTCCCGGAATAATCCCAGTTCCCGATAGACGGCGGTCTTCACCAGCCAGCCAAATCCAATGATAACCAGAAAGACGTCATCCAGACGAAACGACAGCTCCCGCACGCCCACCCCGCGCCCCTCGACCCGACCCACCGCAATTTCAGGCGAGAGCAGCATGGAAAAGATGAGCAGATACAGCGCAGCTGGCACCGATGTGAAGGCGATGAGGATGAGGAAGAAGCCTACGGTGGCCTGCAGTCCGATGGTCGGAGTGGTCAGCGTTAACCCAAGCGCGAGGATCACGGCCAAGGCCGTGACGACGATCACATCATTCGGTTTAACAGCTGCGTAATACACAGAGTCCAGACTCCCATCTCATTCTCACCGATATTCGTAGCGATATAATCCGTATTCAGGAGTCACTTCTGATTTCACATTGGTTAACACCACACCCATGATATTGGCCTGGGCATGATCCAGCAAGAATTTCGCACGCTTCAAGGCGTTACGCCCGATCCGCCCGACTTGATAGACGAGAATCGTGCCGTCGACGCGCGAACTGAATGCCACCGCATCCGTCACCGGCAGGATCGGGGGCGTATCGAACAACACCATGTCGTAGTCCTGCTGCATCTCATCGACGAGGACCTTGATCTTATTCAAGTTGAGAAATTCGTTGGGATTGCCGGATTCGGATCCGCTCGTGAGCACATGCAGGTTATCCAGCCCCGGCGTATTCATCATGCGATCGGCTCCGATCGGACCCAACATCAGATCCGATGCCGATCGCACATAGGAGCGCCACGACGTCGTGCCGATCAAGGCATCGACCAGGCCCGGTTCACGATCCAGCCCCAACCGCTGATGCACGATCGGTTTCCGGAGATCGGCATCCACCAGGAGGACTCGCTGTCCCTCCTGCGCCATCGTAATCGCGAGGTTGATGACCGAGGTGCTTTTCCCTTCGCCGAGCCCCGCGCTGGTGAAGAGAATCGACTTCACCTTCCGGTCCATGCTGGCAAACTGAATATTGGTACGCAAAGACCGGAGACTCTCCGACAACACGGATTTCGGATCCACCAAGCAGATGAGCCTCGACAAACTTTCCACCGTGGCCGGCGGAGTCGATGCCGGCAAAGCGGCCTTGGCCTGCTCGACCAATTCACGATGGTCGAACTGAGGGATGATTCCCAGAACAGGCACCTTGAGGAATTCCTCCACCCCTTCAATGGTGCCGATCGAGGTATCGAACGATTCGCGGGCAAACGCCAGCACCACCCCCATGAATACACCCATTAAGGAACTGACCATCACATTCAGCAACATATTAGAGGCATTGACCGGGGCCATCGGAGTGACGGCAGGCGCAATGATGGTCACCTCTTCAATCTGTCCCGCACTCTTGATCAGCAACTCCTGATGCTTGATCTTCAGCGATTCAAGAAGATCTGCATTGACCTTTACGTCACGATCGAGACGGCTCATCTGAATGGCGGCCTTTGGAAACGCCATGTACCGCTCCCGATACAGACGAATCTGCTGGCCCAACGCCGACGCTCTCTCATCCAAGGTCTTCTGCTTCGAACGCAGCTCCCGAATCATTTCCGATTTCACACCGGCAATCTTTTGCGACAACTCCTTCACGACCGGATGGCTTTCCGTATAGTTAATCAACAAAGCCGTGCGCTCTTGGCCGAGATCGAGCAACCGCTGGTTCAATGCCGTCAGCTGTGCATACTGCTCTTCGGTAAAGATTCGGATGTTTTCCTGTTCCAGCGTGCCATCGTGCCGGCTGAGCACGGCAATCTGACGTTCGGCTTCGCCGCGGTTGCGCAGCACCGTGTTGTGCTGTTCTTCCAGTCTCGTGAAGGTTTCGAGCGCAGCCTTCGCCTCATCGGTGAGAAAGACCTGTCCTTCCCGCTCCTTAAACATCCGCAGCGAGTCTTCGGCGTCGGCCAGCTTACGTTCCAATTCCCGCAGCTGCTCTTCCACAAATCGACGTGACTCGGTCACCAGGCGATTGCGCGCAGCGATGTTTTCCTGCCGATAGGATTCAGCGACAAGATTGGCCATCCGCTCGGCCATCCTGGCTTCCCCCGCAGTCGCCGTGATCCGAATAATGTTGGTATCCCCCTCACGTTGCGTCTTGATCTGCTGACCGAAATCGTAAATCGTGTTGAGATGCTCCGCTGACCGCTTCTGCTCGGGAGTCAACTCTGCCGGCACCACCCCAAGCTCCATCGCGACCCGTTCCATAACCGGAAAGCTGCGGATAAACTCCGACTGGGTTACCAAATCATTGGCGTTGGAAAACGACATGGACTCCAGCAACTGTTGCACCACGGTCGTCGAGTGATCGAACTTCACCCGTGCCGACGCCTCATAGACAGGCGGCGGTTGCAGTAGCTGAGAAAAGACCACCGTGAATCCGACGACCAACGCGGTCGCCAGAACGATCAGGTACTTCCGCTTTTTAATAATCAACCAGTAGTCGATTACATTCAGCTCATATTGTGCCATCGAACGATCGTCTCCTTGCTAGCGCACTGTGGCTGTGGGGAAGAACGCTGGAATCAAAAACGCCGGGTAGAATGGAGCGATCGCCATCTGCACGATCGGCATGATCTTCTTGGCGGCCTCCGTGGCATCGCCTAAATGCTCTCGCGGAACGAAAATCACATCATTCTCTTCAAGCGCGACGTTTCGCGAGAGATCCCCATAGGTAAAGGTTCTAGCCAAATCAGCCGTTACGATGTAGGGACGATCCAGGGATCCACGAATCACACGAATTTCTTCCAGCAACGCCGTCTCGTTGAAGTTCTCGACCGCAGCCACAGCCTGCAACACCGTCATATTTCTCGGCATCGGCACAGCCCCCGGCTTCCGCACGTCTCCAAATACGAACACCCGTTTCACCTTCAGCGACTTTTTTTTCAGCACGACCTGAACTCTGGGATTGCGCATGTACGGGATGACCTGTTCCTGAATGCGGGCTTCCGCTTGCTGCGCCGTCAACCCACCCACATTCACTTCGAGGAACGTGGCGCCAATTACCCCGTTCTCACGAACGACGCTCATGAACTTTTCTTCCCCGGCTCCCCGACGAATGACGATATCCAATGTATCGCCAGGCTCAATGGGCGTTTCCGCCGTCGGCATCGCCTCATCCGCATACACATCCCCCTTCGGCATGGGCGGCAATGGTTGCGCTGCAGAGTTGATCGCTGACGGTGGGAGTGATGACTGCGCTGGGTTTCTACAACCCGGCATGACCACCATGACACCCAGAAGTACGAGACACCATCCCGTCGTGCGATGTATCCAAACGCTCATAAGTCCTCCCGATATCCCTACGCAGCCTGCGCTGCGGGCAAGACCTCAACAATATGTATCGACGATTCGTGGCTGAGATCCAGCGGCACCATCTCAACGGCCGTTCGTCCCTCATGACCACGATGGACGAGCAGAACGGGCCGGAGTGGATACCGCGGGTTTACGCCTGATACCACGCCGACATGACCGTCGTTCAAGCGGACCGCTGTTCCTACCGGATAGAGCGAGAGCTGATCCACCACCGTCTTGATCAGACGTGGCTGGAACGCGTGCTTATGCTGAACCAGGAGTCCTCGCAGAGCCTGATGGGGAACGATGCGAGCGTGGTATGGCCGAGACGAAATGAGCGCATCGAGCACATCGGCTAATCCGACAATTTGCGCGAACTCGGTAATATCCATCCCCTTCAGCTTGCATGGGTACCCACTGCCATCCCACCGTTCATGCTCCTGAGAAATCACAGTCGCCAACCAGTGATAGGCACTCCCCAGACCGGCGACGATCCGCCGTCCCTCTTCAGGATGCGCAGAGATCTGGGATCGCTCCTCATCATCAAGAGGACCTGCCTTCTCGATGATGTGTCGTGGCACGAACCACATCCCAAGATCGTGCAGTAACCCGGCCAATGCGAGTTGCTCAAGCGCGGCCGAGTCGTAGTGAAGTCCAATGCCAATCTTGACGCTCAGAATGGAGACGTGGATCGCATTTGCAGCCTGATAGTCTTCTGAGGATCCAGCCATTAGGCATTGAATCAATGCGTCGCCGGCTTGCACTCTCTTCACCACATCCGCTGCCAAACCGGCACAGTGATCGATCGGCACGGCCCCATTCGCCCGAACCACGATCCCGACTTTCGCCATCTCCTGTTGTGCTGAGGCATACCAATCCGCATCGGTCGGCGCCTGAGCCACCGAAGGCAACGACGTCTGGCGTGAGTCTGTAGTCGGCACAGTCCGTTGGGGTGAAGCCGGACCACCGGGTAAGTCAGGTGCTTGTTCTCGAACTAAATCTGAGAGCCGCATGTCGGCATTCCTCGATGTCGCGGACAATTAAGATGACTTGCCGGACGACTTTCGGCCATTCGCCACTAGCTTCAATTCTGGTTTCTTTAATTCGCGTTCTAGCATCGCCCGAATAAACCCGCTGGTTGTGTAGCCTTGCGACTTCAGGGCATCCAGCTGCTCTTTCAATTCGAGGGGCAGTTGAATAACGATACGAACAAGATTAGCCATGATAGTGATACTCCTCCGGTCATAGGTTCCCAGAGCATGGGATGTGTGCACATGCTATGCCTTGCTATCATTGTGACAATAGTGAGTAAACTCGCGGACTTGTGATGAGAGATCCCAGCATTGTGGACAAGAATGGACACAAACAGCCATTCCGACACCTGCAATGTACGGAATTGGCAACGACTCAGTGCTGGCAGATATGAATACTGAACAGTAAGTGTGCCACCCTGGAACTAGAATTCATTCTCGATCGAGAACGCTCGATGCCAGTTGTCCCGCTCACAGGCCCATAGACAATCGAGCAGGATTACGGGCTGCAATACAGCATCCCGCATTCTCCGCACATGCAGATCAGAGGTAGAGAGTTGGCCCGTGACGATGATTGCCCCATCCCGGTCCGTTCTGACTAGCTCACTGCCAACAGCCGAATAGGTCTCGAGCACATCATGAACAGGATGCCCATAGGAATTATGTCGGCCTACTGAAAACACCGCATAGCGCGGCCGCGCCTGCGCAATCCATTCACGGTCCAGCGAACTGCGCGCCCCATGATGGGGAACTTTGAGCACGGTGACCGGATCTTGGCCTAATGCCGTCAGCCGATGCAGCGCCTCCGTTTCAATATCAGCGGCAAACACCACGCTGTGCTCTCCACACACCAACCGGGTCACGACAGACTCGTTATTGAGGGATGTGCCACTCATGTCATGGAGACTTGTCTCGCCATTTCTGAATGTAAAGGGATTGAGCACCGTGAGACGGCACTGGTCTCCCCAGACAATCTCCTGCCCTCTCATCGCGACATGATCTGTCAATTTGCTCTCCGCAACCGCCTGGCGTAATTGTCTGAAGAGGGGCTCGGGTCGAACAATTCCGGTCTGCCAGAAGTTTCCTGCTTCAAGATGTCGAATCACCCAGGGAAGCCCACCGACGTGATCCTGTTGCGGATGAGTCGCAATGATATGGTCCAGTCGACGAATACCTTGATTCAACAGAAACGGAAGAATAACGCTACGCCCCATGTCAAACCGCTCATATCTGGCCCCACCATCGATGAGCACCGTCTTCCCGTCAGGCAATTCAATGACGGCGCTGTCGCCCTGCCCCACATCAAGAAAAGTCACACGCCAATGATCCCCGTCCATTCTGAAACTGCCATACCCTGTCCAGTCTGCCAGCGCGATCACAATCAGACCGATACCTACGACGCGGTGGCACTGGAAACGGATCGCACCGGCGGCGAGCGGTACGCCGAGATAGAAGAATGTCATCACCACAATCGAAGGCGCAGCCACGCGCCAATCGCCTCCAGGGATCAGGGCGCACCAATGTAACGCGTTCACCATCCACTCCAGCAATGTCTGCTGCACCCCTGCAAACAGAAGGCTCTCGGCCCCGTTCAGAAGAACTACAATCGCCGACAGCAGGCCTATTGGGACAAGAATAATCCCCGTGAAAGGGACTGCCGCAAGATTGGTCACCAGGCCCAGCCATGGCACCTGATTAAAATACCACGCCACCAGTGGAGTCGTGATCACGGTCACTGCGGCCCCCAATAGAATGGCCTCACGGATATGACTGCCCCAAATCCCCCACGTCGTGTCAGCAGACTTCTCTGTGTCGGCCTGGCTCGAGACAGGGACGAGCACCCAAATGATCGCAAGCACTGAAAGGAACGACAGCTGGAAGGAGATGTCGCCTATTGCGCGAGGATCATGGAGAACGATGAGGAGAGCTGCGCCGGCAAGAGCGTGAAGTACATGTCGTTCAGAACCAATCCAAATAGTTGCAAACGCCAGGCAGATCATGATCCACGCCCGCATGGTCGCAAGCTCGGCTCCGGCGAGAAGCGCGTAGAAGGTGACGACAAGCCAGGTTCCGAGAATGGCGAGCCGTGTCGGAGACACCCGCCTCGACAAGCTCAAGAGCATCGACGCTGGCACATACGTGAACCCTCGACGTAGGGTTCCAAGCACCACCAATGCGATGAGGCCTAAATGCGATCCCGAGATTGAAAGCAGATGGACCGTTCCCGTGGTCATGAACCATTCCTGAAGTTCCTCCTCGACATACCCTCGCTCTCCGATGACAATGCCCAAAAACAGGCCGAGTGCCGGCTGA
Source organism: Nitrospira sp. (assembly GCA_040081095.1). Lineage (GTDB taxonomy): Bacteria > Nitrospirota > Nitrospiria > Nitrospirales > Nitrospiraceae > Nitrospira_D. The sequence goes on along the minus strand of JBEBHO010000243.1, from coordinate 16,153 downwards.
GCTAATGATCGGCGCGCTGAGTCACGAATGGCACTTCTCCAGCGGTCGATGTTTCCCCAAACCCTCCACCACCAACCTGGATCGCCGCCATTACGGCGAACGGCTTGGGGCCCCGTAACCGTTCCCATAGCCTCGATCCCCTGCCGCTCGACATATGACGCATAATCAAATCCCCTCGGGTTGAGCGATCCCGCAGGGAGACGCAGCTTCGCTCGAAACACGACCTGGTCACCAGCGATGACGGGGTCGTCAGGATCTCGCCAGATCAATCGAATCATATGCGGCACGGGACTCCCGCCGGAAGAATCCTCTATCTTGACCAACATGGTCACACGAGATGGGGCATGCTGGACAAGACCAACAATTCGCCCCGCATATTCCAGGCTTGATTCGGAAAATGGCTCATTATAGGCACGGCTGGATAACGGCGGCGCCACCCACGTCCAATAGATCACGCCAAGACAGAGAGCGGCACACCAGGTGACACTTCGACGCCACTCGATGAATCCGGCCCGCTCAACGGCGGACAAGATCAGGATTATTACAAGCAAAATGGAACACAGGACGATGGGAAAGAATGGCAGGAACTCGCCAACGACCAGTCCGGCGAGAAAAGAGATACAAAGGGATGGCAGCATGAGCCTTCCCTGCAACGAACACCAAACTACGTGAGATGCGTACGCACAATCCGAGCGATGTCTTCAGCCACCTCTTTAATCAAGACATCCCGCTCGCCTTCAACCATGATCCGGAGCAACGGTTCCGTCCCGGAATAACGGACCAGGATACGACCACTCCCATTCAACCGGCGTTCGTTTTCCCGAATCGCCTTATCGATATCTGGAATCGTCTCCAACTTCGGCTTGTGCTTGACCTTGATGTTCAGGAGAATCTGGGGAACCGCAGCCATCGCTTGGGCCAATTCAGAGAGCGGTTTCCCTGTCCGCTTGATCAACGAGATCATTTGAAGTGCAGAAATAAGACCATCTCCCGTTGTATTGTGATCGAGAAAAATAAAATGACCGGATTGTTCACCGCCAAAGTTGTAGCCTTCTGCAAGCATACGCTCAAGCAAATATCGGTCGCCGACAGGGGTCCGAAGCAATGTAATGCCTGCTTTGGCCATGGACAGCTCAAGCCCAAAATTGCTCATGACGGTCCCGACCATCGTTTGCTTGGCCAGTTGCCCATTCTGATGCAAGTCAAGACCCAGCGCTGCCATCACGTGGTCCCCGTCAATGATCGTTCCCCCTTCACACACGAAGATGGCTCGGTCTGCATCCCCGTCGAGAGCGATCCCGATATCAGCCTTATGGCGACGCACCGCTTCCTGCAATAGCTCCGGGTGCACCGCCCCACAACCGGCATTAATGTTCATACCGTTCGGTTCATTCCCGATCACTTCCACCTTTGCGCCAAGCTCCCGTAACACTTTGGGGGCGAGCTTGTAGGCCGCACCGTTGGCGCAATCCACCACCAACTTGATCCCCTGGAAATCCAAATCGCGCGGCAACGACCGCTTGGCAAACTCGATATACCGCCCCTCCGCATCGTCGATGCGGAAAGCTTTTCCGATTAAGTCTGCGGTCGGACGGAGATGACTGATCTCATTTGAAACGATCAGATCTTCGATGCGCGCTTCCATTTCATCCGGTAATTTGAAGCCATCGTTGGAAAAGAACTTAATGCCGTTGTCCTGATAGGCATTATGCGACGCCGAAATGACGACGCCCGCATCAGCCCGGAGGCTCCTAGTCAAGAAGGCGATCGCCGGTGTCGGCATCGGACCGACTAACAACACATCCACACCCATCGAGCAAATGCCGGCCGTCAGCGCGGATTCCAACATGTAGCCTGAAATGCGCGTATCCTTCCCAATCACAATTTGATGGCGGCCGGCCCGTCGCATAAACAAATGTGCGGCCGCGCGCCCGAGCTGCATCGCCATTTCGCTCGTCATCGGTTCGAGATTGGCAACCCCACGAATGCCGTCGGTACCGAATAGTTTACGCATAATCTTCCTGCTTCACGGTGAGAGGTGCGGAACGAACTGCGGCGGCGACTTTGACGACGTCCTTCATACTGGCAACATTATGCACTCGAATGATTGCGGCTCCACGGTCTACCGCCAGAGCGACGGCAGCGGCAGTGCCCCATTCCCGACCCTGCACGGGGCGATCTAGAATCTGTCCCAAGAATCCTTTCCGAGAGAGCCCGGCCAAAAGAGGACAGCCAAACCGACTGAATACGGACAATTGATTCAGTAAGTCTAAGTTATGTACCTGCAGCTTACCAAAACCGAATCCCGGATCAAGCACGATGTGGCTTTTCGCAATCCCCGCTCGTCCCGCAGCTTCGATCCGTTCCTCAAAAAAATCCTGTACCTCTCCGACGACATTTTCATAATGAGGCGCCGCTTGCATAGTTAAGGGCATCCCCTGCATATGCATCAACACGATCCCCGCCCCGTGTGCGGCAATGACCCGAGCCATGTCGGGATCGAATCGCAATGCCGTCACATCATTGACAATGCAGGCGCCGGCATCGAGCGCCGCACGAGCGACCTGGGACTTCATCGTATCCACAGAAACAGGGACGGTTGTCCGCTTCACGACCTCGCTCAAAATAGGAAGCAATCGGTCCAGCTCTTCTTGTTCACCGACAGGAACGGCCCCTGGCCTCGTCGATTCCGCACCCAGATCGAGAATATCAGCACCCGCTGCGACGAGTGCGAGGGCCTGCGCGACCGCTTGGTCAACAGCAACATAGCGCCCCCCATCTGAAAAGGAGTCCGGGGTAATGTTCACAATGCCCATCAGAAGCGGGCAGCCATGGATTAGAATACGCCGCCCGCTGGCAAGGATTGTATAGTCTTTCACCTAAGAACTCGCATGCTCATAGACGCCAGCACCAATCCCCGTAGAGGATTTCTTGATGATGGAATCCGGCCACATGGAAAGAGCAGACGCGGAACCGTCATCTCATCCATCGGTGTCTATTGTGACTAAGGCCACGCTCCCTGTGCCCAAACAAGAAGCGTGGCAGGATACTGATGTAGATTAGGCGGGAACCGTCTGAGAGGTAGACTGCAACAGAATCGCGTCGATTTCTGATGCATCAAGTACTTCTTTTTCAAGCAACGCTTCAGCCAAGGCCTTTAAGCTCGCCATATTTTCAGTAAGAATCCGCTTCGCGCGTTCATAGTTTTCCGTCACAAGTCGTCTGATTTCGAGATCGATGTCGAGCGCGATTTGATCGCTGAAATCGCGCTTCGTCGCGATCTCACGACCCAGGAAAATCTCTTCCTCTTTTCGTCCGAAGGTCAGAGGCCCAAGCTTTTCGCTCATGCCCCACTCACACACCATTTTCCGAGCCAAATCCGTTGCCCGCTCAATATCGTTTCCAGCCCCAGTCGTCACATGGTTGAGAACCAGCTCTTCAGCGACTCGCCCACCCATCAGAATGGCAAGGTTGTTATAGAGAAAATCCTTTGAGTAATTGTGGCGGTCATCCGTCGGCAACTGCATCGTCACACCCAAGGCGCGTCCGCGCGGGATAATCGTGACCTTGTGAACCGGATCCGTGCCAGGCAAGAGTTTCGCCATCAACGCGTGGCCCGCCTCATGGTACGCCGTGGTGCGCTTTTCTTCGTCTGTGAGCATCATGCTCTTGCGCTCGGCACCCATTAAGACCTTGTCTTTGGCCATTTCGAAATCAACGACCTCGACTTCCTTTTTATTCTGACGGGCAGCCCAGAGCGCAGCCTCATTCACAAGGTTTTCGAGATCCGCGCCTGAAAATCCAGGTGTTCCACGAGCGATCTTTTCCAATTCCACATTGGCGGCCACAGGCACTTTCTTCGTATGCACTTTGAGGATTTCAGACCGGCCCCTGAGATCGGGGCGATTCACGACGACCTGTCGATCAAACCGGCCAGGCCGCAGCAATGCAGGATCCAATACATCTGGGCGATTCGTCGCAGCGATAAGAATGACGCCTTCCGTCGTGTCGAAGCCGTCCATTTCAACCAGCAACTGATTGAGCGTCTGCTCCCGCTCATCGTGCCCGCCGCCCAAGCCTGCGCCACGCAACCGTCCGACCGCATCAATCTCGTCGATGAAAATGATGCAGGGGGCATGCTTCTTCCCCTGTTCGAACAAATCACGCACACGCGACGCACCAACGCCCACAAACATCTCGACGAAATCAGATCCGCTGATACTAAAGAAAGGCACCCCCGCCTCACCGGCAATCGCTTTCGCAAGCAATGTCTTTCCTGTTCCGGGAGGGCCAACGATCAGAACACCCTTCGGAATTCTTCCACCCAACTTTTGAAACTTGCGCGGGTCCCGAAGGAACTCAATGATCTCCAGCACTTCTTCCTTCGCTTCTTCAATTCCCGCCACGTCGGCAAACGTGACCTTTTTGCGATCCTCGGTCAACATCCGCGCTCGGCTCTTTCCAAAGGATAACGCTTTGTTGCCGCCAACCTGCATCTGGCGCATCAAGAAAAACCAGAGCCCAAGGAAGAGAATGAATGGGCCCCAGGTCACCAAGAAGGTGATATACCAAGGACTCTCTTCCGGTGGCTTGACCTCGATCTGCACATCCTTCTCACGCAAGACCTTCACCAGATCCGGATAATCCGGCGAAAATGTCCGAATTCGCGTCTTGTCTTTCAAGACCGAACTAATGTGGTTCCCTTTGATAATGGCCTTTTCAACGTCGCCTTTTTCAATCTTGGCCATGAAATCGCTGAATATGACATCTTCTTCGGGCGCATGAGTCGGCACGCTGAACAGGTTGAACAGCAAAATCATAAACAAGCCGACGACCACCCAAAAGAGCAGGTTCTTCACCCTGGAATTCATCCAGATCTCCTTCGTGGGAACGTTAAATCAGAGGAAGACACATCGCATGACACCACTGAATGTGGGTGATGTTAACACAGGGTCGACAAAAGTGACAATATCAAGGCCAAAGCCTACGCCTCTTCTTCCGTGAGATCCAAGACCGCCAGATACGGCAAATTTCGATATTGCTGCTGATAGTCCAGTCCGTACCCGACCACATAATGATTCGGGATCTTGAAACCCTCATAATCGACCGGCACCGTGACTTGCCGACGGTCCGGCTTGCTCAACAGTGTGCAGACTTTCAGCGAACGCGGTTTCTTTTTCGCGAATGTCTTGAGCAAGTACTGAACCGTCAACCCCGAATCAACGATGTCCTCGACCAACAACACGTCCTTGCCCTTAATCGGTTCGGTGAGATCGGTAATGAGCTTCACCTTCCCTGAGGTCTTGGTTTTGGCACCGTAACTGGATACCACGATAAAGTCGATGTGAATGGGAATCCGGATGGCTCTAGCCAAGTCAGCATAAAACGCATACGCGCCTTTCAACACACCGACGAGCACCAAGTCTTTGCCCGCGTAATCGGCGCTGATCTGCTTGCCCAATTCCCGGATACGGGTTCGCATCTGTTCCTGCGTCACAATCGGCCGGCCAAACACACGCTCCATGCTAATGCACTCCCTCCGAGGCTGAGGCCTCGTCAATACTCACCATGAGACACCGGCGAGTGATGCTACTCACTCGAAACCGTTCATCTTGCCGAAATCCAAGCACCCCTACAATCCCTTCAGAAGCTTCCAGGATTGGAATCCGTCTCCGCTGCGACAACGGAATCTTGAGATCCACAAAATAATCCTGCAACTTCTTCGACCGCCCCTTCATGCCAGAGGGAACAAATCGGTCTCCGGCCCGCCATGATCGGATGCGCAACGGCTGAGTCAGCCGATCAGCATCAATTATCATCGCCCAGCCTCGAGAGGCAGCCAGCTGGTAGGCCTCGGCAAGAGTTCCCTCTTGTACTTGAATTCGTTGGCCTGTGCCAGCCCATTCGATGGCAGAAGGAATCTGAACCGATTGAATCTCAACCACGGCATCACGCTCTGGCTGCATCTCGACACGTCTCACAGACTGTACCAGGACATCGCCCTGAGTGAGCCGCACTCGCACACCGCCGGCGCAGCGCCGCTCCCCTCCCGCCTTCGACGAGAGGAACCTGCGCACAGTCTCAACCGTTGCCTCCGCAGGAACCTGTCTGGCTGGATGCAGTCGGCGAAACACCTCCCGTACAATCCGCCGTTGCATCGCAGGCGGTTCAGCCTGAAGACGATGGCGATCAATGGAATAACTGCCATCATCCTTCAAGCGAATTAGCGAGGCGCCCAGATTCGTCGCCTGGGTATCAAGATACCGATCGTCCTCGCGACACAAGTCGCCCATTCGGCACAAGGCACCGATGGCAGCCGGCGCAAGACGGTTCAGCACAGGCACCAACTCCTGTCGAATCCGATTCCTGGCATACACAGGCTTCGCGTTGCTCGAATCCTGTCGATAGGCCTGCCCCGTCGAGTCAAGAAATGCGAGCACCTCCCGGCGCCTGACGTCATACAGCGGACGAATCACCATCCCATCGCGTTGAACCGGCATGCCCGCCAACCCAGTGAGCCCCGCCCCGCGCATCATCCAGAGCAAGATGGTCTCAGCCTGATCATCCGCCGTGTGGCCCACAGCAATACGATCGGCCCCGATGTCATGAGCCAATCGGGTCATTGCGCGATACCGTAACTCACGCGCCTGCGCCTGAAGAGAAACCCGCTGTGGACGAGTCCGTACGTTCAACGACACACAGTGCAGTGGCACCTGGAGCGAATCGCACAACGACATCACAAACGCCTGATCCTCTTCGGACTCATCTCCCCGCAGACCATAGTTGAAATGCACCGCCGTCAGGCGCACGCGCCACCGCGAGATCAGCCGATGGAGCAGGGTCAACAATGCGACAGAATCCGGCCCACCAGAAACAGCCACGAGAAGGTGCTGACCGGGCACAAACAATTCACGCGTCCGCACGGTCTTCACCAAGCGGTGAAGAAGAGGCGGCCAGGGGATCCGCCGCACGCGTGGCTCAACCATTGCCATCGTATTCATCATCCCGCCGGCAGGGCGCTGCGATGCTCTTGCAAGATCGCCTTGGCCCGTTCCACATCAATCGCAATTTGCCGGCTCAAATCGGCTCCGCTCGGGAACTTCGTGTCACCACGTAGCCGTTGGAGAAACTGCACTTCTATAGACTCTCCGTACAGATCCTGCCGCTCACCCAACAAATGAACTTCCATCAAACGCTCGCCCGCATCGAAGGTCGGCCGCGATCCGATATAGGCCACAGAATCGAACCGCTGCTGATTCCAGACGGTGACCGTGGCATACACGCCATTCGGCGGAATCACACGTTCAACAGGCAATCGCAGATTGGCCGTCGGCCACCCCAACTCTTGCCCCCGCTGCGCCCCCGGCATGACGACTCCACCGATGGCGTACTGCCGTCCCAGCAACCGTCCCGCAAGATCGACCTGTCCTTCCTGCACCAATTTGCGAACCCGCGTGGAACTGACAATGGCGCCGTCGGCAATTACCGGAGACACCGGCTCGACGAAAAATCCAAATCGCTTTCCCAGCACAGTCAATGAAGCAACATTCCCGGTACGGCCCTTCCCAAATACAAAATGCTGCCCGACAAAAATCTGCCGGAGATGCAATCCTCGATACAGCACCGCCTCAACAAACGTTTCAGGCGGGAGGCTTGCAAAGGCTTGATCGAACTCCAGGACAACGACTTCATCGATCCCCGCTTCCTCGAAACGTTGCAACTTCTCCTCGGGACTCGTGAGGAACTTCAAGTCGACATGGGGCGCAAGAATCTTAACCGGATGGGGGTCGAACGTCAGGACGAGCGCACGCCCCTCCATCCGACGTGCGGTCTCCACAACGGTCCGCAAGAGTGATCGGTGGCCAAGATGGTGTCCGTCAAAATTCCCGACTGTGGCGACCGGGTAAGGCCGCCCCTCACCACCGGCATATCCGCGCGTGACTTTCATCGGGGTCTCAATGGAGCTGCCGGACGGCATCCTTCGCAAAATAGGTCAAGATAAGATCGGCTCCGGCCCGCTTGATCGAGAGTAGCGATTCCATCATAGCGCGCGTTTCATCCAACCAACCGGCGCGCCCCGCGGCCTTGATCATGCTGTATTCACCGCTGACTTGATACGCCGCGATAGGCAGCAAGGTCCGAGTGCGAGCCTGTGCGATGATGTCCAGATAGGGCATCGCCGGCTTGACCATCACGATATCCGCCCCTTCCTCCACGTCCGAGTCGATTTCACGCAGCGCTTCACGCCCGTTAGCCGGATCCATCTGATACGACTGGCGATCGCCAAACTGCGGACTCGAATACGCGGCATCTCGAAACGGGGCATAGAAACAAGACGAGAACTTTGCGGCATAGGCCATGATCGGAAGTTCAGGGAAACCCGCCTGATCGAGCTCCGCACGAATGGCCGCCACCCGTCCGTCCATCATGTCGGATGGCGCGACCATGTCAGCGCCGGCCTCGGCATGCGTGCGGGCCATCGTGCGAAGACACTCCAGCGTTTCATCATTGAGGATCTTGCCGTTTTTTACAATGCCGCAATGGCCATGATCCGTGTATTCGTCAATGCAGACATCCGTAATCACGGCCAGCCCCGGCACCTGGTCTTTCACCGCCTTAATGGCTCGCTGCACGATCCCGTTCGGATCGTAGCCCGAACTCCCCCGATCATCCTTCTTTGCAGGAATGCCGAACAGGATGATGGCTGGAATCCCCAGCGATTTGATCTCCGCCGCTTCTTTCACCAGCAGATCGACCGACAGCCGGAATTGACCGGGCATCGACGAGATCTCCTCGCGACGATCCTTCCCCTCCACAACGAACAGCGGATAGATGAAATCCGCCGGAGAGAGCGTGGTCTCTCGCACCATCCGCCGAAAGGACTCTTGCTGCCGCAGCCGACGAAGACGCTGGATCGGAAACGCCATGAGCTCCTACTTTCTTGGCAGATTGGTCAAGAACACCACCAGATCACGAACCGAAATGACGCCGACCAACTTCCCCTCGCGCGTCACGCCAAGGTGACGCACATGGGCTTGCGCCATCAGATCGTTGGCATCGAGCAACGTCTTGCTCTCCTCGATCGTCATAATCGGAGCCGACATGATCTGCTCCACCGTTGTCTTGGTCGCATCCGATCCCGCAGCCACCACGCGGCGCATCATATCCGTATCCGTCAAGATTCCGATAATCTCTTTATCGTTGGTGATAAACAGGCTGCCGATCCCGCGATCGCGCATAATCCGCGCAGCCGTCTGCGCATCGGTATCACGGGCGACGGTGACAAACTTCTCTCGGGGAATCATGAATGATTTCACAGGAACCATACGATCGTCCTCCCTTTACAATTCGCGTTCTCGCCCATCACTGCTGCGACGATGCCGTCGCCGCAGCCACTTTTACACCCCTGCGGAAATATCCCGCCATCGCCTCGACCAACGCCGGAATCGTATTCTCACCCGGCATGATCGCGACGGCGAATCCTGCCTCACGCGCCGTCTGCGCCGTAATCGGCCCGATGCACGCCACCGCGACCGATTGTACCAGGACCCGTGCCTGCGCTTCACCACCGACCAGCTCGATAAAGTTTCGTACCGTCGAGGAACTCGTAAACGTCACAACCTCGACCTGCCGGTCGACCAAAAGCTGCTTCCAGCTCTCGATAGAGTCGCGGGGAATCACCGTGCGATACACCGGAATGACATCGACCACCGCACCGCGGGCACGAAGCTCTTCCGGTAACAACTCACGTGCGACTTCAGCTCGCGGAATGAGAATACGGGCGCTGGAAAGATCTGACTGCATCAGTGTTGCCAGCACTCCCTCGGCCTGATACTCCGCCGGCACCACATCGGCGGTTACACCATATAGCGCTAACTCTTCGGCTGTTCGCGGCCCGATGCAACAAATGCGCAGGCCAGCAAGACTGCGGGCATCGCGCCCGCGCAGACGAAGCCGCTTCATGAACAGCCCGACACCATTGACACTGGTAAAGATCACCCAATCATACTGGCCGATCGCATCGATGGCTCGATCAACCGGCGTCCAGTCCTTCGGTTCGACGATCTGAATCGTGGCCCCTTCAATCGGCTCCGCGCCAGAAGCGGCCAAGAGCCCGGCCAATTCACCCGCTTGTTCCTTCGCCCGCGTCATTAATACGCGTTTCCCGAAGAGCGGCCGCCGCTCGAACCAATTCAACTGGTCCCGCAGCTTGACCACCTCACCCACGACCACCACCGTCGGTGGCTCCATCTTCGCCTGCAGGGACTTTTCCACAATATCAGCCAGCGTTCCCACCACCGTGCGTTGCGCAGCCCTGGTTCCCCATCGAATTAACGCGACCGGCGTGGTCGAAGACCGCCCTTCGGCGATCAGATTGGAGACGATGGATGACAGATTTTTCATCCCCATCAAGAAGACCAGTGTGCCATGGCTGCTCGCCAGCCTCGGCCACTCCAATGCGGTCGCGCTCTTGTCGGGATCCTCATGGCCAGTCACAAACGTGACCGTCGAGGCCATCGTCCGATGAGTCACAGGAATCCCGGCATAGGCAGGGGCGGCGACAGCCGCCGTCACGCCAGGCACCACCTCAAAATACACTCCCTCTGCCGCCAACGCTTCCGCTTCCTCCCCGCCACGACCGAACACAAAGGGATCGCCGCCCTTGAGCCGGACCACGAGTTGTCCCTGCTTGGCTCGCTCGATAAGCATACGATTGGTCGCTTCTTGAGGCTGGTACTGTCCTTTCCCGCGCCGCCCCACATAGATGCGCTCAGCCTGAGGCGGGGCATGCGACAACAGCACAGGATTGGCAAGGTAGTCGTAGAAGACCACATCGGCCTGTTCGAGACATTCCTTGCCACGCAAGGTCAGCAGCTTCGGATCTCCCGGTCCGGCCCCAACGAGATAGACTCTGCCTGTTTGCGCCTTACTCGCCATCAGGCCCTTCCATAGATCTCACGCAGAATCTTGTCGGCACCACGGGAAAGCAATCGCTCCGCCAATTGAGTCCCCAACGCCTGCGCCTCCGCACTCGTTCCCCGAACAACGTCGCGGATGACGGTCTTGCCATCCACGCTTGCCACCAAACCTTCCAACTGGACGTCGTTCTGCATGAGCGTTGCGTACGCCGCGATCGGCACCTGACAACCGCCTTCCAATCGATGCAGCAATGCCCGCTCCGCCGTCACCGCCACCTGCGTCGGCTGATGGGTCAGCCGGCTCAAAATGGAGCGCACAAACTGATCATTCGACCGCCCCTCAATGCCCAAAGCCCCTTGCCCGATCGCTGGGAGACAGAGTTGCGGATCGAGATATTCGGTGATTTCTTCCATCCATCCCAAACGCCGTAGCCCGGCAGCGGCCAGGATAATCGCATCAAACTGCCCCTCCTTGAGTTTCTTCAACCGGGTATCGAGATTCCCCCGGAGCATCTCGATCCGGAGATCCGGTCGCGCGTGAAGAAACTGCGATTGCCGTCGCAAACTACTCGTCCCCACACGCGCTCCAATGGGCAGATCCTGAAAGAGACACCCCGTACGACTGATTAACGCATCCCGTGAATCCTCTCGCGGCGGCACACAGAGAATCTCCAACCCATCCGGTAACTGGGTCGGCACATCCTTCATACTATGCACTGCAAAATCGATCTCCCCGCTCAAGAGGGCTTCTTCAATCTCTTTAACAAACAGACCCTTCCCGCCGATCTTCGCAAGAGGCACATCGACGATCTTGTCGCCAGATGTTTGAATCCGCATGAGCGTCACAGTGACATCCGGCACAATCGCCTGGACCTGCGCCTGAAACCACTCGCTCTGCTGCAATGCCAGCTTACTCGCCCTGGTGCCTAGAACCAGCGTGGTTCGTGCGGCTGTTGGTGTTGACACGGATCTCGCTCCTACAAGATTACTGCGATTGCTGCTGACTGGTCGTCCGAACAGGAGCCTCGTCAAGAGGCTCGCCAGGATCGTGGATCACACAAGAAGACGGATCATCCACAGATTCCGCGCGCGGCTCCGGCAATGGCCTCGCTTCAAGGTTGAAAAATCGGCGCGCGGCTTCGACAAACGCCGCCCCGTTCGACGAATTCACCTCCGACTTCAACGTCACCATCGTGCCGTGAACCAACTTATTCACAATCGATGACGCCAGTCCCTCGATGAGCTCCCGATCCTGCGCGGGGAGATGCGAGAGCCGCCCCAAAGTCTTCTCCAATTCACTGCGCTTAATCTCATCCGCACGATGCTTCAGCGCCACGATAGTCGGTGTCACCTCCAACGACTTCATCCACTCGAGCAATACCCCAACCTCTTCCACCACCATTTGCTCGGCCTTATCGGCTTCCTGTAAACGCTCAGCGCGATTCTTCTCCACCCGCTGCTTCAAATCGTCGATATCGAACAGAAAGGCATTGTCGACGTGCCGCACGGCCGGATCGATATTGCGAGGGACCGAAATGTCGATGAGGAACATCGGCCGGTTCATTCGCGCCGTCACCGCCCGCTGCACATCATCGGCGCTGATGAGGTAATGCGACGCGCCCGTCGAGACCAACACGATATCCGCCGACGCCATATCGTCCTTATACTGGTCGAACGGGACCGCGGTTCCGCCGAACGTCTCAGCCAGATCAATCGCATGTTGCGGCGTCCTGGTCGTGATCCGAACCTGTCCCACGCCCTGCGCAATAAGGTGTTGTGCGGCCAGCTTGGCCATTTCCCCTGCGCCTACCAGTAAGACGGTTCGCTGCCCAAGATCGGAAAAGATCTTCTTGGCCAATTCAACTGCCGCATAGCTGACCGAGACGGCCATCTCTGCAATCTTGGTTTCAGTCCGCACACGTTTGGCAACTGACAGGGCCTTCTTGACGACCTTATTCATAATCAACCCGGTCGTCTTGTGCGCCAACGCCATCTCGAATGCGTCTTTCAGTTGCCCAAGGATTTGCGACTCCCCGACGATCATTGAGTCGAGACTGGCAGCCACACGAAACAGATGGGTGATGGCGCGATCACCGGAATGCCAATAGAGATGCGGGGTCAGCTGTTCTGAGGAGAGCGAGAGGTGGGTGTCGGCGAGAAACTCCTGAATCCGCCCATATCCCTGATCGAGGTCATCCACGACCGAATAGACTTCGACACGATTGCAGGTCGAAAGCAGCAACCCCTCCTTCACGCCGGAATAGGACGTCAGCCGGCTGAGCGCCTCGCCCATCCGGCTTTCCGGCACCGCCAGCTTCTCGCGAATTTCGACGGGCGCTGTCTTGTGACTGAGCCCGACTACGATTACATGCATGTCACGACACCGTCCCGTAGCTCTTGAGGACCACGCCGATCAAGGTCAAAATGACACCGGCAAACCCGATCACGGTTAAGTACGCCGCGCGCTTCGCGCGCCACCCCACCGTCAGACGTCCAGTCAACACGACAAAATAGAACAACCAGGTCACTAATGCCCATGTCTGCTCGGGATTCCAGCTCACATACGATCCCTGGGCAAACTCCGCGGAGATCGCACCGGTGACAATGCCCAGCGTCAGCAATGGAAATCCCAGGATGATGGATTGCTGATTCAAATGGTCAAGGAAATCGAGTGCCGGCAGCTTCGCATACAAGACGTTAAAACGTTTCGACTTGAGAAGCCGGTCCTGGATGAGATACATCACTCCCGCGACGAAGGCGACGGCAAATCCCACGGTACCCAACATGCTCAGGGTAACGTGGAGCCAGAGTGTTCGAAACATCGGCTGCAGGGTCGGAACGGTGTCAGGCAAGGCCGCGGCTGAAATGAGCGAGATCAACGCGAGCGGAACGATGAACGAGCCCAACACATGAATCCGATGGCGAAACTCAACGGCCAGAAATACCAGGATGAGCATCCAGGAAAAGAATGACAGTGCCTCATGAACGCTGGGGGGAGCGGCGGCAGAGTTCCCTACCATCCGCGCCACCAATGCGAGGGTATGCATAACAAACCCTGCCGCGGTAATACCGAGAGAGACTTTCGACAGGGCTTCGGAACGTCGCAACAGGTAGGCAAGGAATGAAATGGTCGCAACGAAGTACAACCCCATCGTCACCATGAAGCAGACTACGGCCATGCGGGCATTCCCTCTCTCTCAACGGACAACGAATCGTATCTTGCGGGATTAAAAGAGAATTATAGCGATGCGACGAGAACAGAGTCAACAAAGCGCACGAGCAGCACGTGACCGTCACCCAGCGAAGAAGCCCGTCGGTTCACTGTTTCTTGTCGGAGTCCCTATCGGACATCCTGACGACATCACTCTCCGTGCCCTTGGGATTCTCAGCCGGGTGAATGTGATAGCAAGCGAGGATCCGACCGCCACGCAGGAACTCCTACGCCATCACAACCTGTCCGCCGTAGTCACGAGCTACGGACCGACGAGGATCAAAGAAAAAGTTGCGGTCCTGATCCATCGACTACAACAAGGCATATCCGTCGCGTTGGTATCGGATTGTGGTTCGCCAGTGATCTCAGACCCAGGGAGCCTCCTGGTTGCCGCAGCACATACGCACAACATTCCGGTCCGTTCATTCCCAGGCCCGTCAGCCGTGACCGCTGCGATTGCGGCATCAGGTTTTTCCGCCGAGGCGTTCCACTTTTACGGAGACATGACAACAAGAAACAGCCCGGACAAACGTCTCAACGGTATCCTTACCCACGCAGAGCCAAGCATTTTGTTCTGCCAGACCGAAACATGCTTGAAAATATTAAAGGAAATCGCTAAGCGAGCCCCTCGCCGCAGAGTCGCGCTCGCCTGCAACCTCACGTTATCGGAGGAAACCATCCTCAGGGGAACGGTCCGTCACATCTCGGAATCATTGGAACGAATCCAACTGCCTCAGGCAGTCACGATCATCGTGGAAGGGAGAAAACCGGTGACGGGAAAGGCAAGAAGACGAGCAAGAAGTTAGTCGGTTTCCTCCCGCCTAATCAGCACGCGGTACGATGAACCGACACGATCCTGAGCAAGGACCGTGTGGCCTTCATTCTCCACACTGCGCGGAACATTCTTGATCGGATCTCCATCATCCAGCAACACCGCCAGCACCTGCCCCTGCTCCATCATTTCCAGCTTCAATTTGGTCTTCACGAAATTATACGGACAGATGACTCCTCGAAGATCGATCTCGATATCCGAAGGCGTCTCTTGTTGTATGGTCCCATTGTCGTCCATCTTCAAGCCTCGCTAATCAATACCCGTCAAGCCTGTGCGTCGATAAGAGAATTACGTTACCAGCAACAAACCAAGACAACAAGGCCAGTACAGCTCTAATCCTGGCAGAGCAAAAAAAAGGGGCAGCCGAAGCTGCCCCTTTCCAAAAACACGCGGCTAGATCAGATCTAGTTCAAGCCCTTCACGAGGTTCGGCTTGGTATAGTCCGCCGCACCATAATCTGACTTGCTCTGGCCTGAGAAGCCGATTCCAGGCTGCGGTTCGCAATTCCAGCAAGGAGCCGCACCGGTGAATTCGCTGATCGTGGTATCGACGGTTCCGGTAACCTTACCAGGAAGCACAGATCCAGCCACGCCGCCAGTGATTCCACCGCTGTTGGTCTCAATCGCACGCTCGGTCATCGGATTTGGCCGCTGGCCCAATCCACCAAATCCGGCGAGCTTCTCGTTGCCACGAAGCACGGTAATTTCCCGAACAATCTTGCGGCCTGTCCCAAATGGCTGATTGGTTGAAGTCTCTTCGATTGCCTGAACAGTCACATCGTCACCAGTCTCGAGAACCCGAACCTGATCCATGTTCGTACGGTCATCGAAATATACGGTGCGGTAATTCATGGTTCCTGAACCAGCGCGGCCTTCATCATGGGAGCTTCCACCGCTCTCCAGATGCATCTTCCTCGCTGGAAGATCAACGCCGATCACACGACCGTACACTGTCTCAGGTTGAGATAGACGATCGAGGAAGGAATTGCGATCAAAGGCCTGAACACGATTTGCGCTTCCGGAAACGTCACCAACCCCGGTTCCAACGCCCATCGCTGATCCGCCAGACTGCTGCAACCGCTCTTGAGCGCCCGCAACACCCACAGAGCCGACAAAAAGAATTGTGGCTCCCAGTGCCAACACCTTACGCATGTGCTGCCTCCTTGTGAGAAAGATAATGTGTGGAGATGAT
>JBEBHO010000060.1:0-2196 GCA_040081095.1 Nitrospira sp. | reverse complement strand
TCGGGCGGTGTTTCGAGCAAGGGGGTTTCCATGAACGGGTC
Organism: Nitrospira sp.; assembly: GCA_040081095.1. Classification (GTDB taxonomy): domain Bacteria; phylum Nitrospirota; class Nitrospiria; order Nitrospirales; family Nitrospiraceae; genus Nitrospira_D. The sequence continues at coordinate 2,155 of JBEBHO010000060.1, read as the reverse complement.
CTTTCGAGGATTTGAATGATGTGGCGATTGTCGTACAGGCGTGGGGGTGTTTTCAATCGGGTGCCGGGCGCCATTACCTTATCCGGAACATTATTCTTCATTGAGTCCTAACTGCTATATCTATCGATTCAGGCGTTTCACACATGGAGAGACGTTCGGCTCCCCCTTCCTAGGTAGGATACCGCTCTGCGTGCCGGCTTCGGTACAATCCGCGGGCACGGAGGTTGTCGTGGCGTCGCTTTCCTATAGTCGGATTTATCCCCGATACCAGCTGCATTATCCGATCATTTTCGGCGGGGCGCCGTTTGTCGGCGAAGGGGTCTTGACCAACCTGTCGTTCAGCGGCTGTTCTGTCCTGTGCAATCGAGAGGTCCTTTGTGGCAGTGATGTGCGCGTGAGCATCCTGCTTCCAGACCAGGCCCACGCGCTGACCATTGAACTTGGGACGATCAAATGGGTGCAGGGCCATCAGTTTGGTGTGGAGTTTGTTCGCCTGCCGGAGGAGACCAGACAACGGCTCAACAGCAGGCTGCGAACCGAACTCATTCATCTGCTGAAGACCCGCTCCGGACGAAACGATGTGCCGGAATTGTTCGAGCAGCCAAGCTAGTCGCAAGACCTCGCGTGATCCATCGCGCGTTCAGTTGTCGAGAATGTATTTCGAAGTCCAAACCCCACCAACCTGCTGTCCCTGGTAGTCTTCACCATCCATAGGTAGCGCACGCATTGTCGTGGCGGTGGGTGTTTCGGGGTGGGTTTCGTGCGCGATCTCGTGTACTGTTGGCGCCTGGCCGGCTCGGACAGAAGGCGAAGTCTCTGATTTCTTGGAGGTAGGGTGATGCGTTTCACGGTGATCCGACTATTGATGGTGATTGGAATGATGGTGGCAGCGGTTCCGGCGTTTGCGGAGGCGACAGCTGCACGGAACTATGCGCTCGGTCAGCACGGCAGTCTCCAGCTTACGGTGCCCGCTTCCTGGAAAGACAAAGTCTCGCAGCCGCCGAACGGGCTCCCGCCGACGATCCTGTTCGTGCCGGAGAACGGTGCGGCGTTCAAGGTGTTGCTGACGCCGATCTGGACCGACCGCTCCGGCGCGCAGCTCCCTGTCGCTGCGGAAATCAGAAAGAAGGTGGAGCTGGCGGCGGAGCAGGCGAAGGCACAGGTGCTCGATACGACGGTGACGGTGGAGGAGATGAAGGGTTCCACGGGCGTCGGATTCCACTATGCGGCCACCGATCGGACTCCCACTCCCGGCGAGTTCAAGCGGATGGATCAGGGGATGTTGCGCGTGGGGGATCTGCTGATCTCGTTCACGATCCTGTCGCAGGATGGCTCCGATCCGGTGAATCGCGCGGCGATGGCGATGCTGGAAGGGGCGGTGCATTCCACAAAGCAGACGGCTCCGCAGGGCCATGCCGCTCGCTCCGATGCGCTGCAGATCACGAAGACCGAACAGGCCTATGTGCTCACGGTTCCGGCCAGCCGCCTCGTCATGCGCATTCCGCATAACGGGTTGTCGCTCACGAACAGCGCGATCGGAGGCCCGACCGACAATCCGCGCTATTTTCATTTCCGGGACGACGTGAAGCAGGTGATCATGTCCGGATGGGTCGAGTCGGACCAGGCCTTTCCCGGCCTCCAGAAGATCTGGGCGGACGAGGTTGCCGTGTCGAAAAAGAACGGGCTGGCCGATGCGCAGCACGTGGCGTTCGGCCGACTGGGCAACTGGGAGACGATTGCCTACGAGCGCGCGGTTCCCAACTTCACGAATACGCATCTCCATGCGCACTGGGTGCAGGCGGGGACCTGGATCGATCTGCATCTGTCCCTGACGACGAACGGGTCGAGTCAGGACGCCAGGGCCAAGCTCGAATCACTGCTCCGCGCGATCGTGGTGAGTCAGAAGAAACCGTAACTTGGGGCGAGAAGGGGGAAGTCTGTCCTGTGCACGCCCCCTGTTTATGGTGGTCTCTCATCGATTCTGTTGTGGGGTCACCGTTCTGCGCAAGGAGTGTGCTATGAGAGGCCGCACCTTCTTTGTCATGACCGCCTGTCTGCTTGTGACCGCTTGTGAATCGGTTGATCGATCACCGGGCATTCCGATCGGCTCTTCCACGGATCCCAACGGCCGCCCTTGTGCGACCTATCAGATGAA
>JBEBHO010000083.1:0-2199 GCA_040081095.1 Nitrospira sp. | reverse complement strand
CGGGCTTACTCGTCACGCATCACTCATCACGAGTCACGGGGTTCAGATGCCGATCGATCCAATCTGCGGAATGACGGTTGAGCCGGAGACGGCGGCCGGGCGATTCGACTACAAGGGTGAGACCTACTATTTCTGCGCAACCGCTTGCCTCGCCCAGTTTCGGGCCGATCCTGAAAAGGCCTTGGGCAAGAACCCGCTTTATCTCGTCACCATCCCCATCTCTCCCACAACGAGAAAACCGCTCCCGATGATGATGCCGGCGGCGTCTGCCGCCGGTAGTGCGCGCGATCCGGTTTGCGGCATGATGGTCCAGCCGGAGACAGCGGCCGGTTCGCACGTGCACGAAGGGAAGACCTATTACTTCTGTGCAACGAGTTGCCTGACCAAATTCAAGAGCGATCCCGCCTACTATCTTCTGCCCCCCGATCAGCGCCCAGCCCGTGAGGTTGTCACTCCAGCTGGAGCAACGGTCGAGTACATCTGTCCGATGGATCCGGAAATTCTTGAGACCAAGCCGGGTGCCTGCCGGATTTGCGGGATGGCGCTGGAACCAAAGATCGTGACGATGGAGGAGGGACCGAATCCGGAACTCGACGACATGAGCCGGCGGTTCTGGTGGAGTCTTGGCCCGGCTGTGGCGGTGATGATCCTCGCTATGTCGGACATGATTCCCGGGCAACCGTTGCATCAGTGGCTGGGCGGCGCGCGGTTGAATGGGGTGCAGTGGGCGCTCGCGACGCCGGTGGTGCTGTGGGGCGGGTTCCCCTTCTTCCAGCGGGGCTGGGCGTCGATCGTCAATCGAGCGCCCAACATGTTTACCTTGATTGGCATCGGCACCGGCGCCGCCTACGGATTCAGTATGGTCGGTACAGTGGTCCCCGACTGGTTGCCGATCTCCTTCCATCAGCATGGCGGCGGGGTCGCGGTGTATTTTGAGGCGGCGGCGATGATCACGGTGCTGGTGTTGCTCGGTCAGATCTTGGAGCTTCGCGCGCGCAGCCAGACCTCGTCCGCCATCAAGGGGCTCTTGCGATTGGCGCCGACGACGGCGCGGGTTATACGGGATAGTCGGGAGATCGACGTTCCGCTGGATCAGGTGCAGGTGGGCAACCGGCTGCGTGTGCGGCCGGGAGAGCGGATTCCCGTCGACGGCATCGTGGTTGACGGAGGGTCGGCCGTCGATGAATCGATGATTACCGGCGAATCGTTCCCGGTTGAAAAGAGCGTCGGGATGCCGGTTACCGGCGGAACGATGAACGGCACAGGCAGTCTCCTGATGCAGGCGCAGAAAGTCGGTCGCGAGACCTTGCTCGCGCGTATCGTGCAGATGGTGAGTGAGGCGCAGCGCAGCCGGGCGCCGATTCAACGGGTGGCCGATACCGCGGCCGGTTTCTTTGTGCCGATGGTCGTCGCCGCGGCTGTGCTGACAGCGCTGGCCTGGATCTGGTGGGGACCGGAGCCGAAGCTGGCCTACGCGCTCGTGAATGCCGTGGCCGTGCTGATCATCGCCTGTCCTTGTGCGCTGGGGCTCGCGACGCCGATGTCTATTATGGTGGGGACCGGCCGTGGCGCGTCAGCCGGTGTGCTGGTGAGAAAAGCCGAAGCGCTGGAAGTGCTCGGCAAGGTGGATACGATCGTCTTCGATAAGACCGGTACGCTGACGGAGGGGAAACCTGCGCTCGTCTCCGTCCGGTTTATGCCGCCGTTCAACGATCGGGATGTGATCCGTTTGGCGGCCAGCCTGGAGCAGGGCAGCGAACATCCGCTGGCGGCTGCGATTCTTGCCGGGGCCCGGTCGCGGGGGCTTACGTTGTCGCCCGTTGAGCAGTTTCGTTCGGTCACGGGAAAGGGCGTGTCCGGTTCTATTGCGGGGCAGATGGTGGTGGTCGGTACGGCCGATTTCCTTCGGGAATCCCTCAGTGGATCCGGCAACAGTTTGAACGTGCTGGACGAAGAAGCCGAATCGTTCCGTCGGATCGGGCAGACGGTGATCTTCGTCGGAGTCGATGGAAAGGTGGCCGGATTACTGGGGGTCGCAGATCCGATTAAAGCGTCGACGCCCGATGCGGTGCGCCGGTTGAAAGAGAGTGGACTGAAATTGGTGATGCTCACAGGAGACCATGAGCGAACGGCGCAGGCGGTGGGGAAACTACTCGGCATCGACGATGTTCGCGCCGGCGTGTTGCCCGAACACAAGGG
>JBEBHO010000101.1:0-2203 GCA_040081095.1 Nitrospira sp. | reverse complement strand
AAAGGGGTCGAACGTGTTGGCCCCGTCAAGGTACACCACCGGCTCTCCGGCCAACGCACGATCCGCAGCCGCATGCAACCCGAGTCGCAACACCAACGGGTGGCCATGCAACACCATCAAGCTGTGATCGGTGCGAAAAGGGATCGGCGCCTGACGCAACGTCAGGAGCCATTCACTGGATGCATCGGTTCGCTCCCGACACGTCAGGGGATTATCCACCCCATCAGGAAACAGCAATAGACTTGATGCAGTCGCCGACATTTCCCTCTCCCTCTCCGTTATCCACAACAGCCCGCATGAAATACCTGCCGCTGTCGATAGGCGTTCCAGCACGTCGCACAGAGCTCCACCGTCGAATGGGTGGCCGCATCGACACAGGCCATGCGCGGCTCAACAAGCGCACCACAATCTGCACAGGATCCGCTCACGACACGATCGACATTACGCTCTTGAACGACCATGGGACACCACCTTTGTGTTAGGGCGCACATTTCGATTGCAGACCGTCGACATATAGTCCTGCTCGGATCTTCCGCCCACCAGATTGCGCCACAACCTGATCGGCAACGGCTCAACTTTGGCGTGCCCGAGTTCCCATCGCACGTCCCGAAGCTGCCCGTTCAATGCATCAATCGTCTGCTCAAGAGAGACTAACCGTTCCGTCACCAACGTTCGTCCGCCTGTCAGCATGGTGCCCTCCTTGGTTGAACTAAATCGCACAGTGGCGAATCACGCCGATCAACAGTCCTTCGATATGGAAGTGATCGTTCGGCCCGACTATGATCGGCTGCATCGTCGCATTGGCCGGATGCAGTTCGATGTGAGTCTCTTTCTTGAAGTAGGTCTTAATCGTCGCTTCCTGATTCACCAATGCGACGACCGTCTGCCCGTTGCGCGCATGCTCCTGCTTGCGCACGATCACCAGATCGCCCGGCAGAATACCGTCATCTTTCATCGACTCCCCTTTCACGCGCAGCGCAAAGGTATCGCCCCCGCGCAACATGCTCGGCGGGACATCGATCAGATCGGATTGCGGCACGGGTTCAATCGGCGATCCGGCCGCCACGATTCCCGCCATGGGAATTTCCGCCCGGCGCTGAAGCTGCTCTAACGCCACACGCACCATCCCGGGAATTCGGCGCATTCCGGCTTCGTACCGCGCCACCGACACACGGGTCGTGCTCAACGCCTCAGCCAATTGCTGCTGCGTCAACCCCAATCCTTCTCGAATCCGCTTCAGATCGTTTGATTTCATGATGTAACCAATGGTTACACAGAAGAATCACCGCTGTCAAGCGGGAAAATCGCCGCGTTTTCATCAGAAATTCGAGTATCCTGTGCATAACTCCCGCGTCAATAGCAGCAATAGGCGTAGCTCGCCACAGGATTTCAGGCTCTAAACCAGGATTGGATGATTTCTCAGACAAGTCTGCGGAAAGGCCCAACATCTAGTGGTAGGCCGATGTCCTGATTCAATGACTAAAAACTAGGCAAGCTGTCAGCTGGATGGTGGATTCAAGCCTATCACGCGGCCAAGCGAACGTTGTGAACAGACTTATCCACAGAAGCTGGGGAGATCGAAAAGAAGGCAGAAATGTGAAGAGAACGATGCCGTCATTGGCGCGAAATCAGATGCACGGAACCGGCTTTGAATGCCGCTCGGACCGGTGCTCCGACAGTCAATCCCAGCTCTGTCAGCGCCGAGCGCGTAATGACTGCGACGAGCGGAAACCCGCATTCGATCGTGACCCGCGCCAGGGCTCCGAGCGAGGCAATGGCGCCCACGGTTCCTTGGAGATGATTCCGCGCGCTGGTGAGTCCGGCGCCCGCCGGTTCAAGCGTCACATCTTCGGCCCTGATACAGACGAACACGTCGGAGCCGACATTCTCGACAGCCACCGCCGTGAGAGAGATGTCTCCCACTCGCACCGTCGCCAGCCCTTCACACGCCTCAACCAGCGTTCCCTGCACCACCGTTTCAACGCCGACGACTCGCGCGACATCCGCGTTGGCCGGCCGACTGAACACTTCTTGCGGAGTTCCGATTTGTAGGATCGTCCCCTCGTGCATCACAGCCATGACATCGCCCAATGTCAGCGCTTCGGCCCAATCATGCGTCACAATGATTGAGGGAAGCGCCAATTGCTTCAGGAGCAATCTCAGCTCTCCACGCAATTGCGCCCGTGTCGGCGCGTCCAACGCG
>JBEBHO010000302.1:0-29892 GCA_040081095.1 Nitrospira sp. | reverse complement strand
CCAGGCGTGGGCCTCGCGCTCCTGGTCGCTTCCACATTGCATGCGGTGGCCACCGGGAATTTGTTGCCTGCCACCGTTCCGACGGTGTGTGTCGATATCAATGCCTCCGTTCCCACGAAGCTCGCGGATCGCGGGAGCTACCAGGCCGTCGGACTGGTGATGGACGCGGCCTCCTTTCTGAATGAACTGGCCCGGCACCTGGGGAGGTCTGCGTGAGCCGGCTGTTGGTCTGCCCTCCCGACTATTTCGATATCGAGTATGAGATCAATCCCTGGATGCGGCGTGCCAACACCGTCGACCATGTCAGTGCGCTGGCGCAATGGCACGGCCTCATGGACATCCTTGAACGGGAGGCCGGCGCGGTGCTGGAGCGGATGCGCCCGGTGCCGGGGTTGCCGGATCTGGTCTTTACCGCCAATGCCGGCGTAGCAGTCGGACGGCGGGCTGTCGTCAGCCGGTTTCGCTATCCTGAGCGCCAGCGGGAGGAGGCCTATTTCGAAGATTGGTTTCGCAGTGCCGGCTATGACGTGGTGACGTTGGAGCCCGAGTTCTTTTTCGAAGGCGCCGGAGACTTGCTGGGATTTCCCGATTGCTGGTTTGGCGGCTATCGCCAACGATCGGATATACGGGTGTTTCCATTGCTCAGTGACGTGTTCGCGCGTGAAATCATTCCCCTCGAACTCGTCGACGGGCGCTTTTACCATCTCGACACATGCCTGTGCCCTCTATCCGGTGGCGAACTGCTCTATTTCCCGGCCGCGTTCGATGTGGACGGGCAGGAGGTGATTACGGAGCGGGTGTCTGAACGGTCTCGCCTCGTTGTCCCAGAAAGCGAAGCACTTAGGTTTGCCTGCAATGCGGTGTGTGTGGGGAAACATGTGGTGCTGCCGGCCGGATGTCCCGAGACGGAACGAATGCTGCAGTCGCGCGGCTATCGGACCCATGCTCTGCCGCTGGATGAATTCATGAAGTCCGGCGGGTCGGCAAAATGTTTGACGCTCGCCCTCGACTAAGGCACGTCACTCGTCATTGGTCAATCGTAAATGGAACGGAAAAGAGCGAGGTCGTGATCCCGTTTGACGATTGACGTGTGACGACTCACGGTTTATGGCGAAGGAGGAACGCTGCATAGAGTCCGGCAATGGTGAGCGTCACCAGTTCGATCGTGAGCAGCATGCGGCTGATGATCGCCTCAGGGGTCGGCGGGGAGAGGACATTGTGAAAGCCGAGGAATTCAGGCGGCTGATTTGGAGGGGCTTCCCATGGAGGAAACACCACTGCGACGATCAACGTGCCGACCATGCCGTAGAGCACATTCAGGTTCAATTGCTCCGGCGTCGTCAATTGCGTCGGCGTCGCCGGTTGAGGGGGCGGCGTCGATGAGAGGGATGCTGTAACCGCGAGCCGTTGGCCGCACTGGGTGCAGTAGCGGTTAATTTCCGGCAGCGAATGGTGGCAAGTCGGACAAGTTTGCATGACAACGAAGGAGATCGGTCGATTGTTCGGAATGAGCGTACATGAATTGAAAGCGCTTTCCTAGCCCGGTGCGGTTGCCGGTGGCGAGTATTCAGAAATGGATGGCGAGACCGAATGAAACGAGGACCATGCTGTAGGTCGTTTTGAAGCCGTAGGGGAAGGGGTAGAGATCGGAATTTTCTTTGAAGTTGAATTTCGCGTAGTTGTATTTCACTTCTCCGAAGGCCGTGACATGTTTCGTGAAGTAGTACTCAGCTCCGGCTTTCCCATTGAAGCCTAACACGCCGTTGTTTGAGGTCGAGGCGGTAGAGCCTGGCGTTCCAACACTTTCTCCACTGATGCGGGCGAAAAATAAACCGGGCCCAAATCCGATGTACGGTTGCAGCCGAGCTTTGGGGTACCGGAACATGAGATTGATGGGCGCCAGGGTTGCGACTCTGAAGTGCGCTCCCTGGAGCATTCCGGAGCAGGTAGAGGGACAGGATACTGCAGGGTTGGCGAAGGTGTGAGTTTGCTGTTTAATATGGGGAGCGGTGCCGTAGAATTCTCCTTCCAACCCGAGCCAGCGGGCGCCGTTGAAGTAGTGCCCGATTTTCCCGCCTGCCATCACCGAGCTGGCAAGGGACAAGTCGCTATGAGTTGTTCCTGCGAGGAATTGCGAGGTCGTTTCAATATCTTTTAATCCGCCTCCGATCGAAGGTAGAGCCATACCGAATTGTCCGGCGATGTAGGTTTCCGCGTACGCGTTCGTTGTGAACGCGCCTGTCGCAAGAAGCAGGCTTGCCGCGAGTACGGTCTGCTGGAAACCTGTGAAATTGAATGGCTTCATATAGAGCTCCTGCAATAAATGTGTCTCAATCATGCTATGCCGTGAGGGCTGTTCGGCGAAGGATTTTCTCAAAACCTCGCAAGGAGAGAGCAAGGCATGTGCCGTCCTCGATCGAGGTTGTATCGGTTTGCCGCGTCTGCTTGACAATTCAGAGATCGTCGTTCCCTTCGTTGACTCCTGGCTAGGGGCTTCCTATAATCCGCGCCGCCTGGTTGTGCAGGCTGCAGTCTCTTCCATTGTCACTATAGGAACTGTTCGGGATGCAGGAGATCAGATCACTCGGGGTCATCGGGGCCGGCGCTTGGGGAACGGCGTTGGCCAAACATCTGGCCGAAAAGGGCCTGAAAATTCGTCTGTGGGCGTATGAACGTGAGGTCGTCGATTCCATCAATGCGACCCACGAAAATCGAGTGTTTCTTCCCGGCGTTCCGCTTCCCAGCACCCTCATTGCCACCACGTCTCTGACTGAGGCGATTGCGCAGTGTGACGGCATTGTGTTTGTGGTTCCATCCCATGTCACGAGACCGGTGCTTCGCAATCTCGCGGCGTGCCTGGCGCATCCGATTCCGCTCATCAGCGCGACCAAAGGGGTGGAAGAAGATAGTTCAAAACTGATGACGCAGGTCATGGACGAAGTGCTTCCGGAATCGATGGAGCCATATCTCATGGCGCTCTCCGGTCCGAGTTTCGCGAGTGAACTCAGCGCCGGGAAGCCGACTGCGGTCTGTCTGGCCGGCCGCGACGCACAATTGGTGGGACGGTTTCAGGCCGCGTTGATGACGCCCGCGTTCCGAGTCTATGCCGACGGCGATCTCATCGGGCTGCAACTCGGTGGCGCGCTCAAGAATGTGATGGCCCTGGCGGCGGGAGTGGTCGATGGGTTGGACTTGGGTCACAACGCGCGCGCGGCGTTGATCACCCGCGGGCTCGCAGAGATTGTACGATTGGGCGCGGCCATGGGGGCCGATCCTCGAACCTTCTACGGGCTTTCCGGCGTCGGCGATCTGGTGTTGACCTGCACGGGCTCGCTGAGCAGAAACCATACGGTCGGTGTGCGCCTGGGGCAGGGGGAATCGCTGGAGACCATTTTGGGCGGGATGCAGGCTGTGGCGGAGGGCGTGCGTACGGCGCGGGCGGCGCTGGGGCTCGCACGGCGGCATCAGGTGGATATGCCGATCACACAGGAGATCAATGCGGTGCTCTTCGAGGGAAAGTCCTGTCGCAAGGCGGTGAGTGATCTCATGGAACGGGATGCGAAACCGGAGAAGGGGCGCGCATGAGTCCGGCGGCGATTGAGCAACTCTTGAATCAGGTGCGTGCCGGTCAGGTTACGGTGGCGCACGCGGTGCAGCGGCTGCGGGCCTTGCCGTTCGAAGATCTCGGGTTTGCGTCACTGGATCATCATCGGTCGCTCCGTCAGGGATTTCCAGAAGTATTGTTGTGCGAAGGCAAGACGGCGAAACAGTCTGTGGCCATCGCCCGCTCGCTGATCAAGAAAGGCGGGCCGTTTCTCGCCACAAGGGCAGAACCGGCGGTCGCCAAATCTATTATGAAGCTCGATCGCCGCGCCCGCTATCACGCCGATGCGCGCATCGTGTCGATTGACGGCAAGCCGACCCGTCGCGCCGGGCATATTCTGGTGTTGACTGCCGGCACGGCGGATGTGCCGGTGGCGGAAGAAGCGCGGGTGACGGCGGAGGTGATGGGGAGCCATGTTGAAACCCTCTACGATGTGGGCGTGGCTGGACTCCATCGTCTCTTGGGTCGGAAGGATCGGCTCTTTGAAGCGCGGGTAGCGATTGTCGTGGCCGGAATGGATGGCGTGTTGCCAAGCGTGGTCGGAGGGTTGGTCGACTGTCCGGTGGTGGCGGTGCCGACGAGCCGGGGTTACGGCGCAAGCTTCGGCGGCCTTGCGGCGCTACTCACCATGCTGAATTCCTGTGCAGCCGGTGTCGGGGTGATGAATATCGATAATGGATTCGGGGCCGGATGTCTCGCCCATCGCATCAATATGCTGGGCAGCGCTGCGCGTGGCCCGGCGGTTACTTGACGATCAGTTCCCCGCGTTTGGGCCAGGCCACCAGCATGGTGCGCAAGCCTTTTTCCCCATTGGCCAGCAACTTGATGCGGACTTCATACGCATAGGTCCCAGGGCCGGCCAGTTGTTTCCTATGGTCTTGCCCATCCCAGGACAAACGGATCGGGATCGTGGTTCGTGCCTCGCCCGGCTTGATCGATTGCGGCTGAAGCGCTTGGCGATGGGTCAAAAATCGCAACGACGTTTTCGAGGGAGAGCTGATCAGGGAAGAGACTTCAAGGACCGTTGCGCCGTTGAGTTCCTTGGGGAGCTGAACGTTCACGGAAAATTCCAGAGGCCCGTTCCCTGCGGTGTACGGTGTCGGAGCGATGTCTAAATTTAAGATCTTTAACTCCGGTTCCGGTCGAGGTGCGCGCGGCGGTTTTGTTTTGGCAAAGCCGTCGACAGGCGACAGGACGGCCAGGCTGAAGATGCACCCGAGTATTAGGGCCGTGGATGCGAATCTGCCCGCACGTCTGGTCGCGCGCCGATCCGGAAAGGTTGTGTGCGTGCTGGTTGAGGTTGGTAAGGCGGAAACGGCTGACTCGGAACGTTTGTTTATCATATAGGGGGGATAACATAGCCTCCGGAGGCTGTCAACGAAAGACCGGAAGCGATTGCCGTTGTGGAGCGCCTTGGGTAAGATGAGCGGCCTTTTCGCGATGTGGCAATAAGGAGCGGCAGTGGGACGACGATTGCATTTCGATTGTTTCTCGGGCGTGAGTGGCGATATGGTGCTCGGCGCCCTGGTTGATGTCGGCCTCCCGCTGGCCCGGCTCCGCACGGAGCTCAAGCGCCTCAAGTTGACCGGCTATCGGCTTGAGCAGCGGCAGGTCCATCGCGGGGCGCTGCATGCGACCAAAATCACGGTTGTGATCCAACGCGGATTCGATCGTCCGCTCACGCTCTCGCGCATCCATCGGGTCATTGCCTCCAGCACGTTGCCGGCTGCCGTGAAAGAAAAAAGCCGGACCGTATTCGACTATCTCGCCGAGGCCGAGGGGCTCGCCCATCAGGTCGAGGCGCGCGATGTCCATTTCCATGAAGTCGGCGTGATCGATTCATTCATCGACGTCATCGGAGGCGTGCTCGGTTGCCATCTCCTTGAAGTCACACAGATAACCGCCTCGCCGGTGAATGTCGGAGCCGGGACGATCAGAACGGCTCACGGTCTGCTTCCGGTTCCTGGTCCGGCCGTTGCGGCGCTCGCGAAGGCGATTCCCATCTACTCGGAAGGGCCGCGCTGCGAATTGGCGACCCCGACCGGTATGGCGTTGCTGCGAACGCTCGCGACCGCATTCGGCTCGATGCCCGTGCTGGAGGCGGCTCGGGTCGGGTATGGTGCCGGCGATAGTGATCCTGAGGGTTGGCCCAATGCGCTTCGGGTCTTTCTGGCGGACGAAACGGCCTTGACCGGGCGTCCGACTGATCGGGTGGTGCAGATCGAAACGAATCTCGACGATCTGAACCCCCAGGCCTACGAGCATGTGATGGCGCAATTATTTTCCGTCGGGGCTCTTGATGTGGCCTTAATCCCTGTCATTATGAAGCGAAGCCGGCCCGGCGTGATCCTGAGCTGCCTCGCTTCCCGCGAGCATACGGATGCGGTGTTGGAAGTGGTGTTGCAGGAAACCACGGCGCTGGGTGTCCGGATGCAGGAGCTTGATCGGCAGGTGCTGCCGCGGCGGTTTGTGACGGTGAAGGTGCCAGGGGGATCGGTGAAGATAAAAATCGGCGAGGTCGGGGCCGGGTGGGAAAAAGCCGCTCCGGAATATGTCGATTGCCAGAAGATTGCCATTCGGACCGGACGTCCGTTGAAAGATGTCATGGACGATGCACGGGTGGCATACTCTCGGCTGGCGCCGCGGAAGGGCAAGAGGGGGATCCGTTCGTGACGTTGCTTTTCTACGTGGTGCTCTTTCTCGTATCGGTGGCGGTGACGTTAGGCGGCTGTGGCCTCTTTACCAATGCTATTGAGTGGCTCGGGAAGCGGCTCGGCATTTCTGAAGGCGCGGTCGGCAGCGTCTTCGCGGCGATCGGAACTACCCTTCCGGAAACATCGATACCGGTCATTGCGATCTTTTTCGGGAAAAGCCAACAGGAAGCGGAAGTCGGCTTGGGGGCCATTCTCGGTGCCCCGTTCATGCTCAGCACGCTGGTGCTGCCGATCCTGGCCCTCTTGCTGGTCCTGTTTGCGCGAGCCGGCAAGCGGTCTGCTCAATTCCACCTGAACTACGGGGAAGTCAGAACGGATTTGACGTTCTTCACAATCGGCTACGCCGTCGCGTTGGGCTGCGTGTTTATCCCGTCGCATGCGGTTCATGTGGCGGCGGCGATCGGGCTGATGAGCCTCTACGTCTACTACATGAAGATCAAATTCAGCGCCGAAGACGAAGAGGGTGGCGACGGTTCGCTGGATCCTTTGCTCTTTGCCAAACAATCCAAGACGCCGTCCTATACGATGATCGGCTTGCAGGCCGTGGCCGGCCTGGGCGGGTTGATTGCGGGGGCGCATTTGTTTGTGACCGCCGCGGAGACCGTCGCCGCCACGTTTTCCATTTCGCCGTTGATCCTGGCCTTGCTCATTGCGCCGCTGGCGACGGAATTGCCGGAAATGTCGAACAGCTTTCTTTGGCTCTATCGAAAGAAAGACCGCCTGGCGATCGGGAATGTCACGGGTGCCATGGTGTTTCAAGGGACCTTCCCTGTCTCAGTCGGATTGATCGGAACCGAGTGGGCCCTGGCGCCATCGGCGATGCTGACGATGGTGTTGGCCGTTGTCGCGGCCGGACTCTGCCTGCTCCAAATTCTCGTCGGCGGGCGATGGCAACCGTTGCTGTTGAGCGCCGGCGCCATCCTTTATGTGGGGTATACGGTGTATCTTTATGCCTTCTAAACGCTCAGCCACCTCAGCGCCTTCTTTGCCGCTCCTCGGAATCACGATGGGCGATCCTGCCGGGATCGGACCGGAGGTGATCGCCAAAGCCTTGGCGGGGCGGGAGGTGCAGCGTCTCTGTCTGCCGCTGGTCATCGGTTCGGTGCCGGTCATGGAGCGCGCTATTAAAGCGTTAGGGCTCAAGCTGCACGTAGTGCCGGTCCACGGCCACGATCCGGTTTCGCTGAAGGGGAATATGGTAGCGGTGCTCGATCCGATGGAGACCCCGCTGAAGAAGTTTAAGCCCGGAGTGGCGGCTGCTGAAACCGGCGCGGCTTCTGTCGAGTTCATCAAGAAAGCCGTGCATCTGGCGGAAATCGGCTGCATCGACGGCATTGTCACGGCGCCGATCAATAAAGAAGCCATCAATATGTCGGGTTGTCACTACCCGGGCCATACCGAGCTGCTGGCCGATCTGACCAATGCCAAAGAGTCCGGCATGATGATCGTCGGCGGTCCGCTCAGGATCATGTTCGTCACGACGCATGTCGCGATCAAGGATTTGTCCAAGCTCCTGACGCAGGCGAAGATTGAAAAGGCGATTCGTCTTGCCCATCAGGCGCTCACGAAGCTTTATGGCATCAAGAAGCCCAGGATCGGAGTCGCTGCGCTGAATCCCCATGCCGGTGAACATGGGCTGTTCGGCAATGAAGAGGCCCGGATGATTCTCCCGGCCGCCCGCGCCGCGCAGGCGCAGGGAATTCTGGCCAGCGATCCGCAGCCTGCCGATACGCTGTTCGGCAAAGCGGTGAAGGGGCAGTATGACGGCATCGTGGCGATGTATCATGACCAGGGCTTGATCCCGCTGAAGCTCGTGGCGTTTGGAACCTGCGTAAATCTGACGGTCGGACTCCCCATCATCCGCACCTCCGTCGATCACGGCACGGCGTTCGATATTGTCGGGAAAGGCGTGGCGGATCCCGGCAGTCTGTTGGAAGCGATCAAGCTGGCCTCTAGGATTGCTCAGAGTCGAGTGACGGCACAAGCGAAATAGGAAGGACACAGAGTGACGATGTTGCAGGACGTACCCAAGGGCGTTGCAGTGATCCAACAGCAGATCAAAGAATTGGACGCGCTGGCCAAGCAGACGCTTGAGGATTTGAATACGGTGGCAGGTGAAGAGCGGGTCGCCAAGTGGAAAGCCCGCACGGTCACGCTCATTACCGAGGCGGTGGGGCCGGCCGAGGGGCAAAAGTTCGCCGCGATTCATCCGGGCCCGTCGTTTACCAATGATCTGGTCGAAGAGTTCAGCGACTTGATCGACGGCTACCGCACCCCGCTGGCGGCGATGGCCAAGCGGTTGGCGGCTACTCCACCTCCCGTTCCCGGTGCGTGAGGCGTGGGACGTCCGGATGCTCCTGCCGATCCTCCCGCCGCGATTAAACGGCTCGGTCAGAACTTTCTCATCGATCCCAACATCGTGCGCAAAATCGTGGCGCTCGCAGAGATCACCTCAAACGACCACGTCCTCGAAATCGGCCCTGGCCGCGGTGTTCTGACTGAAGTTTTGTGCAAAACCGCCGGCCATGTCACGGCGGTGGAGATCGACCCACGGCTCCACGCCTATCTCGCTGAACGGCAGGCGGAGTTTCCCAACCTGTCGCTGGTTCTCGAGGATGCGCTCGTCTATCCAGTAGAGTGTTTGCCGGTCGGGACCATCGTGGTCGCCAATTTGCCGTACTACATCTCGACGCCGTTGCTGTTCAGATTGTTGGATCAACGCGATCGATTCCCCCGGCTGGTGCTCATGCTCCAGAATGAAGTGGCCGACCGGCTGGTCGCCAAACCAGGCAGTTCCGACTATGGCGTCTTGTCCGTCATGGCGCAGTATGCCGCCGAGATCACCAAAGCCTTCCGCGTCTCCGCCCAATGTTTCCGGCCCAGGCCGGAGGTCGGATCCGCCGTGGTGCTGTTGCGGACGAGAGCGCGGCGGGAACTCAGCCCTGAAGAAGAGCCGAAGTTTGCGTCGTTCGTGAAAGCCGCCTTCGCCCATCGGCGGAAGACGCTGGTGAACTCGCTTCGTGATGAAGGCTATGATCAGATGTGCATTGCCGGATCGCTTGAGCGGCTGACTCTCTCTCCTTCTATCAGAGCGGAGGCGCTCTCGCTTGAGCAGCTGGTCCAACTCACGCGCTGCATGCTTTCCCCGGCGTAAACGGGGGCGTCTGGATCGCGCCAGGATTGGCCTTGCTGTGCGGTCGTTGTTTGAAACGCTTTCCCCCCTGTGTTAGCATCCGCGCCATGGGTGCAACTACGTCGGCGAAGCGGGGCGAAGCCCGCAAGGCCCCGTCTCCTCCTTCCCATATCCAGCGTGAAGTCATCGGCGTGATCTTGATCGCGCTGAGCTTGCTCACGCTCTTAAGCCTGCTCTCCTTTGTGCCCGGTGAAGCCGAAACGGTCGCGTCCGGGGCTCCGGCTGCCGCTCCTCCACGCAACTTGATCGGTTCTTTCGGGGCGGTCCTGGCCGGGGGATTCTTTTTCCTGATCGGCGGGGCGGCCTATCTGTTTCCTCCCCTGCTCGGCAAGCTCGGCTTGCGCTGTTTCTCTCAGAGCCCCGTCAGTATCCGGTTGCGCACAGCCGTCAGTTCGCTCGGGGCGGTCTTGTTCCTGAGCGCCTTTCTGCATCTCGAAGCCACCGCAGTGCCGACGTTGAGCAGCGGTTTCGTCCATCGAGGGATGGCCGGTGGAGTATTTGGACAAGTTCTGGCCGATGGACTCCGGTCCTGGTTCGCCAGCACCGGCGCACACATTGTGATTCTAGCCAGCTTTTTGGTCTCGCTCTTGTTCACCACCCCCCTGTCCCTGACGGAATTAGTTCAGGGCTTCCCGGCACGGTGGACGACGTGGAGAGAAAAACTGGCGGCACTGATGCCGGAACCGGCGGTTGAAGCCCCCGTAGAAACCGGTAACCGACGGCAGCGAAGTCGAGCGGCGAAGGAAATCCAAGAGGCTCAATTGGAGAAAGTGTCCATCGAGGATTCCCAGGAACCTGAGTCGGCTGCGGTGACGGAGTGGCCGGTGATTCAACCGCCGATCGCATCGTTTCCCGCTCCTGCCGAAACGAACGAGCCCGAGGTCGAAGCGGTTTCAGCGCAGGTGGATGCCGGGGATTATGAACTTCCCGATCCGGATGAGTTGCTGAGCGATCCGACCGGTCCCATCACGCGCATGTCGGACGAAGAGTTGAAGGCCCAGTCGGATGTGCTGACGCGGGCGTTGATGAGCTTTGGCATCATTGGCAAAGTCACGGAAGTACGGCCTGGGCCGGTCGTGACGATGTATGAGTTCGAACCGTCGCCTGGAACGAAGGTGGCGAGGATTGTGAATCTGGCCGACGATCTGGCGCTGGGGCTGAAGGCGATCAGTCTGCGTATTGTCGCGCCAATCCCGGGGAAATCGGTGGTCGGAATCGAAGTGCCGAATCTGGCCCGCGAGACGGTGTCGATGAAAGAAGTAGTGATGAGCGAGACCTTCACGAAGGCCCGCTCGAAGCTCACGCTGGCGTTGGGCAAGGACATCTTTGGCGCTCCGGCGATAGCGGATCTCAAAACGATGCCGCATCTGCTGGTGGCCGGCGCCACCGGCGCCGGCAAGAGCGTCGGGCTCAATACGATGTTGCTGAGCATTCTGTTTTCCGCGCGGCCGAGCGAGGTCAAGCTGCTCTTGATCGATCCGAAGATGCTGGAGTTTTCGTCGTATGACGGGATCCCCCACTTGCTGCGGCCCGTCATCACCGACGCGAAGTCGGCGGCGCGCGGGTTGGGATGGGTGGTGGCCGAGATGGAACGGCGGTACAAGTTGTTGTCGGAAGCCGGCGTGCGGAATATCGACGCGTACAATCGCAAGGTGGCAGGGTTGCACGAGGCGTTTGCGGAAGAGACGGCGGCGGCGAATCAGCCTGAATTGCCGATACAGTTTCTGACGGAGGAACAACGCCTTTCCGCCGGTGAATCGACGGATCCCGAGGTCGACCCGGGTCCGCGGGATCGCCCGACGCCGCCCGAGCCGTTGCCCTATATTGTCGTGATGATCGACGAGCTGGCCGATTTGATGATGGTGGCGCCGAAGGATGTCGAAGACAAGATTGCTCGGCTGGCGCAGATGGCGCGCGCATCCGGCATCCATCTTGTGCTGGCGACTCAGCGGCCGTCGGTCGATGTGCTGACGGGATTGATCAAGGCGAACTTTCCTGCGCGGATCGCTTTTCAAGTGTCCTCGAAGACGGACTCGCGCACAATTCTTGATGCGAACGGCGCTGAAGCGCTGCTGGGGCGTGGCGACATGCTCTATCTGGCTTCCGGCACGGGGCGGCTGGCGCGGCTCCATGGCTCCTTCGTCTCCGATGACGATGTGCGGCGCGTCGTGGACTTTGTGAAGAAGCAGGCGTTGCCCAAATATAATCCTGAGTTGCAGTCGTTGAAGCAGGAAGACGCGGCGGAAGAAGAAGCGAAAGACGAAGTCTATGAGCAGGCGAAAGATTTAGTGCTGACGTCCGGGCAGGCGTCCGCATCGCTGATTCAACGGCGGTTGCGTGTCGGCTATCCCCGCGCTGCCCGGATGATCGAGCAAATGGAAGCGGATGGCATTGTCGGGGCTGCAGGCCGTGATGGGCGCCGGGAAGTCCTGGGCCGCCGTGGCCCGGTGGGAGCGACCGAAGCATGAGTATTTGGAAAACCTGGGTATTCGTCGGGGTTGTGGCCTGTCTCCCGGTCTGGCCGTGTTGGGGCGTCGATGTGGTGCCCGATGAGAAGGCGATGCAGGAAGTGCACGAGGTCGTGCGGCAGTTGCAGGCTCGTTATGAAAAGACGAAGGATCTCCAAGCAGATTTTACGCAAAAGACCAGGATTGAAGGATTTGAGCGGCCGGTAACCTCCTCGGGCAAAGTCTACATCAAGAAGCCGGGACGGCTGCGGTGGGACTATCTCGATCCGGCCAATGAGCAGATTTACGTGAATCATGATGACGTCAAAGTATATGTGCCGGAGCATAAGCAGGTGCTCATCGGCAAGTTGACCCACATGGCGGCATCGCAGGCGCCGTTGGAGCTCTTGCAAGGCGCGGCAAAGCTAGAGGAGTCGTTCGAGATTTCTCCGGCAACAGGCAAAGAGCGTGGTGTTGGCGGTATTCGCCTGCTGAATCTGGTGCCGAAGGGACGAGAGGCAGATCCGACGCGGCACCTGCAGCGGATCGTGGTCGAAGTATTTCCGAAGACCTATTTTATTCGCACGGTGTGGCTGCATGAGATCAGCGGGAATGTGGCCACGTTCGAGTTTTCGTCATTGAAGCCGAATCTTGGGTTAGGGGAAGAGGTGTTCGATTTCAAAGCTCCGGCGGATGTTGAAGTGGTGAAAGCTCCAGTGTTGAACTAACCGACCCGTAGGTGCTGGGGTAGGCTCGTTCAAAGTGTGATGCGGAGGATCGGTGGCAAGATGCACGTGAGCAGCACAATATCAGTCACAGAGGCAGTGGATCGGGCCGTGGCGGCTCTCGAGTTTGACCGGCTGCACAAGACCTACTGGGAGCAAAACGAGTTTCTGGTCATCAAACAGTTTCTCCCGCGTGCATTTGTCGAATCAGCCTTTGTGCCGCAGGTGGAAGGGCTCAAGCCTCGCATCAACCGCAACTATATTCCCGGACATAAGAAGGGCGGCAGCGTCAGCTACTACACGGTGCAGGAGCAGGCGCCGCTGTTTCTCGATCTCTATCGGTCGTCCGCATACCGCAGTTTTCTGAACCGGTTGGTCCACGCAAATCTGCTGCTCTGCCCGGACGACGACCCGCATTCCTGTGCGCTCTACTACTATACGGAGCCGGGAGACCATATCGGGTTTCATTACGACACGTCGTACTACAAGGGTGCGCGCTATACGATCTTGATGGGAATGGTCGACCGGTCCTCACACTGCAAGCTGGTGTGTGATCTGTTTAAGGACGATCCGTCGAAAGAGACGCAGCATTTGGAGCTCATCACCGAGCCCGGGGATATGGTCATCTTCAACGGCGACAAGCTCTGGCATGCGGTGACGCCGCTGGCAGAAGGCGAGGAGCGCGTGGCGCTGACGATGGAATATGTGACGAATCCTGAGATGGGCCGGTTCCACCGCCTCTACTCGAATCTGAAAGATTCATTCGCCTATTTCGGCTTGAAAACCGTGTTCAAGCGCGCATTCTCCGGCCAGCGACCTTCCTGATTTCTTTTTCGTGACTCGCTCTTCAGGAGTGGTGAAATCTCAGCGCGTTCAGCCGTTGGAGACAGGGGTGACCGATGCCGGCTGTTCCGCTCTATCCGGGGGTAGAGGCAGGCTGTTCTCCGGACGCGTCAATTCGCGCCGAGGCTGGCAATTTCCCTGACGGCATGACCGTACCGTTCCCTTTCCTCGCCGTCGTCGGCTGACGCACTAACAACATCATATTGTTCTCAGCCCGGCGTGTGATGCGCGGGCGTCCGGCTTTCAATTCCTGTTCGCGAGGCGGAAACGGGCCCCGGTTCGCGATCTCCATATTGTTGAGCGTCGCGCGAATGGCCCCTTCAACCAGCCAGGCCAGGGTGGTCTGTGGAGTCCAGTAGGCGGTATTTCGAAGTTGATCGACCAGCGGTGACGGAAGCGTGATCGTCAGTCTGGTGGTCGGACTCTGGCGCGAGGAAGGGTGTCGCGCGGCTTGTTGAATCTGAGACCGTTCTGCGCTTGCGTGGTTTCCCGAAGTCGATTCTGTGGGAGGCTTCGTCATCAACATGGCTGTCCTTTCAGGGTGAAGGTGGCAGATCGAGACTCGACCATGATTCCACTGAGAAGGAATCATCAGAATAGGCCGTGCCCCCTTTCGGAGGCACGGCGCTCATGGCCATGGACGAAGGCACCAGCGTGTTTCTGGATGGGCACAATCCAAAAACAGCATCACCCTGCAGAGGGGAACCCTCAGAGACAAGGTGCGTAACTGGCGGCGTCGCGCCATGCCACATCTGACCGAGTGGCGCGGGAGATGAACAGGTTGCCATAGGGCCACTGAAGATCATTCTTTCAATCTCTAGTAATAAGGAGAACGAGATATCTTACGTACAGCAATGGATATGCCAGCTGACCCATCCGCACGAGAGATACTGCAATGTGTAATGCGTTGATTTCTTATGGTGCGGAATGGAGATGAACGAGGACGGCGAGCGAGAGAACGTAATTCAAGTCAGATGCATGTATCGGAATCGGTACGAAAACTAGCTGCTTTGATACAGTGCGTGGGTGAGTAAATGAATGAGGAGCGAACGGTTAGCTTACAGGTGAAGATGTTTCATCGCGGCAGCACAGAGGACGATAAAAAATCCCATCCAGAGCGCCGCGCGTTGATAGGGGATGACTTCGTAGTCTTCGTCTTCTTCAGCTTCATCGTCAGACTTGAAGATCACCGTGTAGAGAAAAAGTGTCAGTAAGCAGAGAACCAGCCCAAGCTTGATAAAGAAAATGGTCAAATACTTGGCATTATGCTGAATGCCCAGTTGGGTCTGTGAGGTCATCACCTGATTGACGTAGTGCAGATTGATTCCGCCGGTGAAGAGAAGCACCACTAGCAGGATCCCTGCGATCTTCTTATAGTGCTGGTAAAATATATCGCTGATGGGCTTGATCTGTTCCTTCGCCACGGCTTTCTTCAGGCCCGGGGTGACGGCCATCACGAGAAACGCCAGGCCGCCAATCCAGATGATGGCGGACATCAGATGGAACCAGTGATTGACGATCGGAATCAGAGTATTCAGATCCGTGACGATGCTTTGGAGGGCGTCCATCTCTTACCCCTGTGAGGAGTGAAGGGTGAGGGGGGAAGGGTGGCTGGGAGGAGCGGGTGGTAATACCCTTCGACTCCTCACTCCTTCGCCTTGATGTCAAAATTAAACATCGGTGCGTCGTTGCCGAATCGCTTCTTGCGGAGCTCTTCCATCAGCTCGATGGTAATCAAGGAGATGCTGTTCTCGCGCGCGTGCTTTTCGACGCCCTTTTTTACCATGGCGCGTAAGAAATAGGGGATCCGGTTGAGCCTGGTTTCGGAGTCCGCATCCCAGGCAATGTCGCTTTCTTCCTGGATATTAAATGCGACCTTAATTTTCTCTCCACCCTTCGGCGTATACAGGCACCACTGATCTTCGTCCAGCCAGTCGCCGTGATCGACGTAGGGCCGTGCCCGACAGCCGCCGCAAATATCGGTGTATTCGCAATCGCCGCATTTGCCTTTGAGCTGTGGGTAGCGGAATGAATTGAAGACGTCAGACTTTTCCCACAGATCGACGAAACTGGTCTCGCGGATATTCCCGGCTGAGAGCGGCATATAGGGGCAAGGGGTCAATTCGCCATTGGGCGTCACGCGTGCGTAATTCGTGCCGGCGAGGCATCCGCCGCCCATGTAGCCGGTCGCTTTCGTGATGGGAGAGTTCGGGTCCTTCTCATAGGCCAAGCGCTTGAAGTGGGGAGCGCAACGGGCGCGGACGAGCATGCCCTTGTAATTATCCTGACAGTTGACGAGATAGCCGAGCACTTCTTCGTACTGGGCCGGGGTGATGTCGGTGAGTTCTTCGCCGCGGCCGGTGCAGACCATGAAGAAGACATTGAGCACCTTGGCGCCGAGCTGGTGCGCCCAATCGATCACCTCAGGCAGTTCCTGATAATTCATGGGCTGGGCGCTGAAGTGGACCTGGAAGGCCAACCCGTTCCGCTTGCAGGCTTCAATGCCGGCAAGCGCGGACTCCCACGCACCGGGCACGCCACGAAATTGATTGTGTTTCTGAGGATCGAGCGAATCGATACTGATGCCCATGCCCATCACGCCGATCTGGACCAGCTCTTTCGCCATCTGGTCGTTGATCAACATACCGTTGGTGCCGAACACCACCATGAAGCCGAGCTTCACGGCGTGGCGCGCGATGTCGAGGATGTCAGGGCGGACGAGCGGCTCGCCACCGGTAATGACTAGCAGGCAACCTTTGTTCACTTCGGCGATTTGATCGATGAGCTTATAGCACTCTTCAGTCGAGAGTTCATCGTCTCCGCCGGCGGACTTTGTCGTCGCGTCGAGATAGCAATGGTCGCATTTGAGATTGCAGCGCTTCGTGAGATTCAGGGCGAGGAGATACGGCTTGAAATCGTCGACGGTACGGCCGTCGTAGGGCCCTTCACCCTTTGGCGTCGGGGTGATGAACTGCGTGATTTGCTGTTGCAACGACCCCAGCGCTCCCTGCAAAGACGGGAGGCTCAGCATCGGGAGCGACTTGCCCATCAGTTGGCCCCGGCCTTCGCGCCGGTCAGATTGGCAATCATGTCTTTTAGATTGCCCGTCTTCATCGCATCGGCCATATAGTTCTTGGCCTGTTCGATGCCCTCGTTCGCCACTTCGGCGGTGATCACGATGGCGCCGATCTTCTCCGCATGCTTCTCAATCAGCGCCTTGGTACAATCGCGCATGAAGCCTTCCGGAGCCCGTTCCAGCCTTGTTTGGGCTTCAGCGTCCCAGGTAAATGGAGAGGCTTCGGCTTGGGCTGTGCCATTGCCGTTGGTGTGCTCGCCATTCGTCCCATTGGACACCGTGGCTACCGGTTCCGCAGCAACCGGCGCGGTGCCGGTTCCTTTGTTCGCGAAAATCGGCTGATAGTCTTCATCCGCCGCTTCCTTGATGGTGGGGGCGGCGTATTCCAAAGTAATCGTGGTCATGCCGAGTTTTCTGGCGCTCTTTTCGATTCTGGCTTTGGCGCGCCGACGCTGGAAGCCGGCGGGAACTGCGCGAATCGCTTCCTTGGCGTCCTTGGTCCATTGCATGGGGACGTCGTCATAAGCCAGATCCGTCTCTAGTTCACCCTCGTTCTTGGCGGCCGCTTCAAAAATCTTCTTGTCGACCTGCTTGAATTTGTTGCCGTCGGCGGCGCAGACCGGGCATTTCACCGGTGTCTCGCCCTTCCCGATATAACCGCAGCCATCGCAGACAAAGTAGTTCTGGGTCATGCGATCCAGATAGGCCTGGGTCGCTTCGGAGTTCTTCGGCTTTTCTTCCACGATGCCGGTCATCATGCCGCTCAGGGTATTACCCATGAGATCCTTGGCGACCGAATCGTCCGCCTTCATTTTGTCGCGATCGATACCGGCGGCATCCAGACTGCCACCGAGGGCGCGCATGGCATCCATGGCCCCTTTCGGGAGGATATGGCCGATGGCGATATCGAGGACCGTATTGCTGATGATCGTATGGCCCTTTTCAATGGCATAGCGATGGACGGCAGTTTTAGCCACGCCGCGAGCGAAGATCGGAATCTTTTCCATCCGCCGCAAAGCTTCTTCCGTCCAGGCGATGGTGTATTCGGCCTGGGTATCGATCGGCGGCACGTACTTGCGATTGGACACCAGGACGTTGCAAGAGGCGCTGCGCAACAGGTTCTCCGTGTTGCTGCCGATATCCATGTCCTCATCGCTGTGGACGCCGATGCGGCCGACGATCAAGAGCCACGGGGTATCCTTGCGCACGTACTGGATGATCTTTTCAAAAGCTTTGCCGTCCAGCAGGGTCGTTTTAACGTCGGTTTTCTCCGCCTGGGCAATTTCTCGGGAAATATCGAGATGCGACTGATAAATCTTGGCCAGGCCGCTGTCGATAATCTCCTCGTGGAGCTTTTCCTGTTCCTTGAAGCGAAACACCTTGCCGGCCTCTTCGTTCAATACGCCGGAGATGCTGTGGAAGGCCGCGTAATGGAAATAGGGATCGAAGGCCGAGATAACTTCGACCGGCCGGTTGAAGGCCTTGCCGAGAGACAGGCCGGTCATCAATCCGCCGAAGGAATAGGGGCTGCCGTCCACCGCCACGACAATCTTGCCGTTATTCATCGGCTCGGTGTTCTTAATGATGAACATGTCCGAGTTGCGGATGCGGCGGATCACACGTTCGGTATTGCTGCCGATCACGCTATCTTTCACCGCGCCGACACCCAGCGCGCCCATGATGACCAGATCGTAGGCGTTGGTATTGATATCTTCGACCAGCACCTTCCAATTACGCCCCTCGAGCGATCTCCGCTCGATTGGGAGGTTGGACTCGTTGCATTTCTTGTCGACGTAGTCGAGATAGGAGTCCGTGATGATCTGGAGCCCGCGCGTGATCAGCGAATCGTGGATCTGCCGCTGGCGGTCCAACTCCTGCTCATCGTGATATTCTTCGGGCAAGCCGGCTTCCATTTGCTTGAAGCGCTTGTCGTGCATCTTCGCCGCATAGACGTGGCTGCCGACAATCTTGGACCCGAAGGTCTTCGCAAATTCGACGCCGACATCGACGGCTGTATTGGAATGGTCGGAATTATCGACCGGGATATAGATCGTCTTGTACATTGACACGCCTCCTTCAGGGCCTCTTTTTGTCGGGGGTGACCGTCATAATTGTCAAAAAAACCAAACGGTTGCCTGAGATCCCCGGCATAAAAGAGGTCGGATAATAGCATTGGGCTATTCTGGATTGCAAGGTGATGACCGGCGGTCTATCGTCTCCTGAACGATGAGATTAGGAAGCGGGGGTCGCCATGGATTTGGGGTCTGATGCGACTGATGAAGGAGGGGTCTTACGCGATTTGAGAATCTCTTCCAGCGAGAGCAGGGCATCCCGGCCGGAGTTGCCCTCGATACCTTTCAGGAGGCTCTTGTCCGCATATTCCCCGGATTGATTCGTAGCATCGTTGGCGGCGGTCTGTGAGAGAGACCCCGACCATTTTCGGGGATCGCGGCTGCCTTGCTTCCGTTCCCACGCTTTCAGACAGGCTTTGGCAATAAAGCTGTTGAGCGGTGCCGGGTTATAGAGCAGCTTCCGGATGCTCGTGGGGGTGAGCATCAGGGGATTGTAACCGGCCGACAGATAGCCTTCTTCAAGCAATCGCTGTTCAAGATCGGTATTCGGCTGGATTCCCAGGAAAAACATCAGCGGGAAGACCCGTTCCTCTCCTAGAATCGAGGCCACAATTTTATAGGACTCGACACTCTGTAAAAGGGTCTCTTCCGTCTCTTTGGGGGAGTTGAGCGAATAGTTCAAGATGACTTTGCCCTTGAAGCCGGCTTCGGCCAGGTAGCGGCATCCATCATAGAGGCGCTCGAGCTTGAAACCCATGTGGAGGTTATTCAGGACTTCCTGGGAGCCGGAGGTGATGGCCACTTCGAGGTCTCCGACTCCGGACCGCACCATCAACTTCGCCAGCTCAGGCGTAATGAGGGACGTGCGGATATAGCCTGACCATTCGATCTCCAGCTTTTCGCTGACAATCCGCTCCAAAATCTCCGTGCATTGCGGATAGGCCTCTTTCCCGGTGATGAATTGCGCATCGGTAAACCAGAACCGTCGTGCGCCCCACTGGTGGTAATGCTGGGAGATATCCTTAACCACCATCGACGGGGGCCGATAGCGGACCCGTTTGCCCTCAATATAAGGGTAGAGACAGAACGCGCAGTCGTAGGGGCAACCCCGCTTGGTCTGCACGCCGATCGATTCACCGATAAATTCGCGATGCTGCGGGAAAATCGAGGTCAGGTAGGGCAGATCGACGGTCAGCGCATCCAGCAGCGCCGGGGAGCCCTGCTGGCCCTTTCTGATCTGTCCCCCTTCTTTAATGATATAGCGCTCGTCTTCAATCGACCGGCCTTCGATCACCTTCAGGATCGCATCTTCGCCTTCGCCGAGCAGGCCGATGGTGCCCTCCGGTAACTTTTCGATGAGCTGATCGGCGAAGGCCGTAAAGGCTCCGCCTCCGATCATGATCTGCGCCTTCGAAAACTCTTTCCGGATCAGCCAGGGATACGACAGGATTTTGTAGATGTGGCTGTAATAGCGATAGAGCTGTTGCACGCCCGCGAACGAAGCCACCACGCGCTTGAGCGGATTGCTGGCAAAGTAAAAATTGAACGCATGCTCCAGCGACGAATCGCCTTCATGCGGCGAGAAGATCTGAATGTCCCGCCAGGAGAAACAGACCAGGTCCGGCTGAAAGCTCTTTGCCGCATCCCGGAGAGCTTGGCTGCGCTGCGAGACGGGAAACAGCGAGAGGTCGAGGATCTGCTGGCGCACCTCCGGCTTCCGGCGGTGAATGAAGTCAGCCAGATAGGTAATCCCGATCGGATAGACCTTCTTGCAAGGGAGAAAGACGTAGAGAATGGAGTTCATGGATTATTTTACTGCTACGTGGATCGCAACAATTCCGCCGGTCAGATTCTTATAGGACACCTGGCGGAATCCGGCCTCGCGCAGGACCTGGCAGAGCCGTTCTTGATCGGGAAACGTGCGGATCGAGGCGGGCAAATATTCATAGACCCCGGTCGTGTCCCGCGCCACCTTCGTCCCGATCCAGGGGAGCAATTTGAATGAATACCAATCATAGAGCGCCCGCAACCAGCCAAAGACCGGCCGGGAGAACTCTAGACAAACAAACGTGCCGCCCGGTTTCATCACCCGGCGGATTTCGCCGACCGCTTGCGGGAGGTTCCCGACATTGCGCATGCAAAAGCCGGTTGTCACCGCATCAAAGGTGTTGTCGGTGAAGCCGAGATGCTCGGCATTGGCTTGCAGGCAGGTGATCTTGCCGGTGCGTCCCTTGAGATCGACCTTCTTGAGCCCTTCAGCGAGCATGGCGTGATTGAGATCCGAGGCGACGACGCGGCCATTAGTCCCCATGCGGGGCTCGACCAAGAGCGCGAGATCGGCGGTGCCGGCCCCCACGTCGAGCGCGGTGCCTTGCTCAACCCTGGGCACGAATGCCGCCGTGATTTTTTTCCAGTGGTAATGGAGTCCAAAGCTCAGAAGCGTGTTGTTGAGATCGTAGACGCCGGCGATCGCCGTGAACATCCGCTGCACGGCCTGTTCGCGCGCGGAGCCGGTCCAGGTTGAAACAGCGTGAGCCGCCGGCTTGGAGGCGTCCGGCATGGACTTGTCCGCAGTAAGCATGTCAGCGTGGTACCATCGCCTTTCCGCCTTTGTCAAGGCAACCGGATCGCCATGCTATAATCCCGCGCCTATGAGCAATTCGATTACTATAAAAGGCGCCCGCGAACACAACCTCAAAAATATCGACGTGGTCCTTCCGCGCGACAAGCTCGTCGTTATCACCGGCTTGAGCGGATCGGGCAAGTCATCGCTCGCGTTCGACACCATTTACGCCGAAGGGCAGCGGCGGTACGTCGAATCCCTCTCGGCCTATGCCCGGCAGTTTCTGGAGCAGATGGGCAAGCCCGACGTCGACTCGATCGAGGGATTGTCGCCCGCCATTTCTATCGAGCAGAAAAGCACCAGTCATAATCCGCGTTCTACCGTCGGGACCGTCACTGAGATCTATGACTATCTGCGCCTGCTGTTTGCGCGGGTGGGACGGCCCTACTGTTTTCAGTGCGGAGAAGAAATCGCCGCGCAGACCGTTCAGCAGATGGTCGACGCGATTGCGGGACTTCCGGAAGGCGCGAAGTTCCAGATTCTGGCTCCCATCGCGCGGGGGCGAAAAGGGGAATACCGCAAAGAGCTACTGGAGATGCGCAAGGCCGGCTATGTCCGGGCGCGCGTGAACGGCGAGATCGTCGACCTTGGTGAGGACATCGTCCTCGATAAACAAAAGAAGCACACGATTGAGATCATCGTCGATCGCCTTGTGATGAAAGCGGGCGATGCCCTGATGCGGCGCCTGGCCGACTCGGTCGAGACGTCGCTGAAGTTGACCGGCGGGCTGGTGGCGGTCCTGACTGAGAACGGTAAGACCCGGCTCTATAGCGACAAGCTGGCCTGCATCAAGTGCGGTGTGAGCTATCCGGAAGTCGAACCGCGCATTTTCTCCTTCAACAGCCCGCATGGCGCCTGTCCCGCCTGCGACGGCATCGGCTACGCGATGACCCCCGGTTGTCCGGAGGAAGAAGATTTTACGTTGTTGGACGCCTGCGAAGTCTGTCTGGGCGCCAGGTTGAAGCCGGAAAGTCTCGCGATCAAGCTGGAGAAGAAATCCATTGCCGAAGTGACGAGCCTGTCGATTCGTGCGGCCGCGGAGTTTTTCGTCTCGCTGAAGTTTACGGACCGCGAGCTCGTCATCGCGCATCGCATCCTGAAAGAGATTCGCGAGCGGCTCGGCTTTCTCGTGAATGTCGGACTGGATTATCTGACTCTGGATCGGGCGGCGGCCACCCTGTCCGGTGGCGAAGGGCAACGGATCCGGCTGGCTACGCAAATCGGTTCGGGCCTGGTCGGCGTGCTCTACATTCTGGATGAACCGTCGATCGGTCTGCATCAGCGCGACAACCGCCGGCTTTTGCAGACGCTGCTGCGGCTTCGCGATCTCGGCAATACGGTTGTGGTCGTGGAGCACGATGCCGAAACGATGATGGCCGCGGATCACCTGCTCGACATGGGGCCAGGTGCCGGCACTCAAGGCGGCCACGTCATCGCCCAGGGCACGCCGCAAGAGGTGATGGGGAATCCGGACTCCATTACCGGGCAATATCTGCGCGGCATTCAGACCGTCTCGTTGCCGCAGCGCGAGCGGAAGCCAAAGGGCTACCTTACGGTCGTGAATGCGCAGAAGCACAATCTGAAGAATGTCACGGCGAAGATTCCGCTAGGCATGCTGACCTGCGTGACCGGCGTGTCCGGTTCGGGGAAGAGCACTCTCGTGCTCGAAGTGCTGTTTCATTCGCTCTCGCAGATGCTGTATCAGAAGAAACCGAAGATCGACGGGTGCAAGGAACTGCGCGGGGTGGATGCCCTCGACAAGGTCATCGACATCGATCAATCGCCGATCGGCCGCACGCCGCGCTCGAACCCGGCGACCTACACCGGCCTGTTCAGCTTCATCCGGGATCTCTATTCGAATCTGCCCGAGTCGCGCGTTCGCGGGTACAAGCCCGGGCGCTATAGCTTCAACGTCAAAGGCGGGCGGTGCGAAGCCTGCCAGGGCGACGGGTTAATCAAGATCGAGATGCACTTTCTGCCGGATGTCTATGTGACCTGCGAAGTTTGCAAAGGTCAGCGGTACAACCGCGAGACGATGGAGATTCTGCACAAAGGCAAGAGCATCGCCGATGTGCTGAACATGACGGTCGACGACGCGGTGGAATTCTTCGAACACATTCCCTTCATCAAGCGGAAGCTCGAAACGCTGCACGATGTCGGCTTGCACTATGTGAAGCTCGGCCAGTCCGCCACGACGCTCTCGGGCGGCGAGGCTCAGCGCGTCAAACTGTCGCGCGAGCTTTCGAAACGCCCCACCGGGCGGACCATGTACATTTTGGACGAGCCGACAACCGGCCTGCATTTCGCCGACGTGCAACGGTTGATCGATGTGTTGGACCGTTTGGTTGAAGCGGGTAACACGGTTCTGGTCATCGAGCACAATCTCGATGTGATCAAGAACGCCGATTGGATCATCGACCTCGGCCCAGAAGGGGGAGATCGCGGCGGCGAAATTGTCGTGGAGGGGCCGCCGAAAGAGATCGCAAAATCGAAACGGTCTTACACAGGGCAGGTTTTGAAGGAAGCGGGGTTGTAGGGGACTGGCTCCGCCGCTAGGCGGTGCCTGTCCCCGTACGACGACGGTAGTGCGGTGAAGGGGATAGCGGAATGGAAGGGCGGAGCGTTCGAGAGTCGCCATGATGCGATGAGTCGCGGCGGCAACTGAACCGGTACTCTTCCGCGTGCGACTCTAAGGCGCGACTGGAGTCGCATGCCGTCGCACGGCGGCACTCTTGCGGCTACAGATTTTCTGTGGACGCCATGGCGACTCTCGAACGCTCCGCCCTTCTATCCCGCTGAGAGGGAAGGGTGGGAGTAGCTGATGGCGCTGACGGGCATCAGTCAAATCAAGGAAGTTCATGGTAAGAATATTTCAGCCCATTCACCTTGGTTGCCCAGTTTGCAATCAAGATCCTAATCGCCACTCAGCTTACGGGATTTCAGCACATAGGAGGCTGACGGAGAGTCGCTACAAAGGACACTTATGTGGGCACGAGTTTAGCCTTTTTGAAGGTTTAAGGCAGGGATGTAATGGTACTTTCGGTATCTTGAGCACATTCTCTCATTGGCAGTGGTCTTCAGAGAAAGAAGTGATTGTTGGGCGATTGTTTAAGGTCCCGGTGCCAATTCCAGCGGATATTAATCTATTCGCAGCTTTTTTGACTCCATACACTCCTTCAGATGGACCCCAGGTTCACTACATTCCGCGAGTTCTGGATATGAGTGGACCAGAATTGCTTATTTCAACAACTGGGAGTCTTGTAACGCCATCTGACCAGTTAGGTGCAGAGATGCGTTTGTTTGTTAGCGTGTATGGTTTCCGCAAGCCTGATTCCCGCGGATGGGTGCGGTTACTGTATGAGAGTTTGACAGATTACTCAGAAAAGAATCACGGCATTGCGATCTTCAAGCTCGCTACAAGTCTTGAGATAGCCTGTGAGAATGCCGTCGAGGCATATCTTAATGGGAAAGGAGTTTCCCCACGTCTTGTACAGCGGCTACTACGGAGCGGACGAAGTTGGGATGCTCGTTTAGGCCGTCTTTGTGATGTTGCATCGACCTATCTTGGGCCGGTGGAGCTAGAGGCTTTTGAGAAGTCCGTAAAGGACTCTGTGAGAACGATTAGGGATTACCGGAACTCTTTTGCTCATGATGATCCCGCTACCGCTGATTACAAAGCTGCCACAGAAGCTTTTGTGACGGCATTCCCCATATTCTGGGGGATCGAGCGCACTCTTATGGGTTGTTCAAACTGCTAATGTCGTAATAAGAAGGCGATCATGCACACCATTCTCCTGCTGACGATCTCCAACATCTTCATGACGTTTGCTTGGTACGGGCATCTCAAGTACAAAGATTCGCCCTTGTGGATCGTGGTGCTGGTGAGCTGGGGGATCGCCTTCTTTGAATATTGTTTTCAGGTGCCGGCCAACCGGATCGGGCACTATGAATTTAATGCCGCGCAATTGAAAACGATTCAGGAAGTGATTACCCTCGTCGTGTTTTGTTTCTTCTCGGTGCTGTATCTCAAAGAGCCGCTGAAGTGGAATTATCTCCTGGGATTCGGAATGATGGCTGGCGCGGTCTTTGTTATCTTCAAAGAATGGTGAGCTGAGAGCGTCATGCGTCAATCGTCAAACGTCAATCGGGGATGATTCATCGAGAATGGAACCGATCAAGTCGTTTGAAGATCTCGATGTGTGGAAGGTAGGCAGGGATATCAGGCA
Source organism: Nitrospira sp. (assembly GCA_040081095.1). Taxonomy (GTDB): domain Bacteria; phylum Nitrospirota; class Nitrospiria; order Nitrospirales; family Nitrospiraceae; genus Nitrospira_D. The sequence goes on along the minus strand of JBEBHO010000302.1, from coordinate 4,369 downwards.
AGACCTCTATCGGCTGGCTACGGAACTTCCTAAGCACGAACAGTACTGCCTTGGGCAGCAAGTCCGTACAGCGGCAGTATCTATTACCGCCAACATTGCTGAAGGATACGGGCGATTTCATTTCAAAGAAAATGTGCAGTTCTGCCGGATCGCCCGTGGGTCAGCGTATGAGTTGCTCGATCACTTGATTGCCTGTCACGATCAGGGCTATTTAGAGGGAAAGCATTATCAAGCACTTCGCGGGAAACTTCTCAGATTTATTCAACTTGTGAACGGCTATATTCGCAGCATCGGACAGCCAAGCACGAAAAAGACGGCTCGTTCCATCGCGAATGACGATTGACGCATGACGATTGACGAGACAGCCCGGGAGGGGCAGTAGGATGGCAAAGGCAAAAAAGACCGTAGTGGCAACACAGCCTGCGGCGGAAGATTTTGAGAAGCTCGGCGTGTTTTACCTCGGCCGTCCCTATGACCTCGCCGCGAAGCAGGCGAAGCCGGGCTGGCTGCTGTACGATTCCAAAGATCTCGTAACCCATGCGGTCTGCGTCGGGATGACCGGGAGCGGCAAGACCGGGCTCTGTCTTTCGCTCCTCGAAGAAGCGGCGATCGATGGGATTCCCGCCATCATCATCGATCCCAAGGGCGACCTGGGCAACTTGATGCTCACCTTCCCCGGTCTCAAGGGCGAAGACTTCCAACCCTGGATCAATGAAGACGACGCGCGCAAGAAGGGATTGTCGCCGGCCGACTTCGCCAAGGCGCAGGCTGAATTGTGGACGAAGGGATTGGCCGGCTGGCAGCAGGACGGCGCGCGCATTCAGCGGTTGCGTGATGCGGCCGATGTAGCCATCTATACGCCGGGCAGTAACGCAGGGCTTCCGGTCTCCATTCTGAAGTCCTTCGCCGCGCCGGCTGCCGATGTGCGCGAGGATGCCGAACTCTTCCGCGAACGCATCAGCACCACCGTGACCAGCTTGCTGGGTCTGCTTGGGATCGAAGCTGATCCGATTCAGAGCCGCGAGCACATCCTGCTCTCGACGATTCTGGATCGCACCTGGAGGAACGAGGAAGATCTGGATCTGGCCGCGCTCATTCACGCCATTCAAACCCCGCCGGTCTCGAAAATCGGGGTGATGGACGTCGATTCGTTCTTCCCCTCGAAAGACCGCTTCGCGCTGGCGATGAAGCTGAATAATCTCCTTGCCGCGCCCGGTTTCCAATCTTGGCTCGAAGGCGAAGCGCTCGATGTGCAGTCGCTCCTCTATACGCCGGCCGGCAAGCCGCGTCTCGCGATTTTCTCCATCGCCCATCTGAACGATGCCGAGCGCATGTTCTTTGTGACGCTGCTGCTCAGTCAGATGGTCGGATGGATGCGGGCGCAATCGGGCACGACCAGCCTGCGCGCCCTCCTCTATATGGATGAGATCTTCGGCTACTTCCCGCCGGTGGCGAATCCGCCGTCGAAGCTGCCGCTGATGACCTTGCTCAAGCAGGCGCGCGCGTTCGGTTTGGGCGTGGTGCTGGCAACGCAGAATCCGGTCGATCTCGACTACAAGGGCCTCGCCAATACCGGTACCTGGTTCATCGGGCGGTTGCAGACGGAGCGCGACAAAGCGCGGGTGCTTGAAGGATTGGAAGGCGCTTCCTCCAGTGCCGGGAAGAAATTCGACAAGGGGCGCATGGAGCAGACGCTGGCGGGGCTGGGGGCCAGAATCTTCTTGATGAACAACGTGCACGAAGACGAGCCGGTGGTGTTCGAGACCCGCTGGTGCCTGTCCTACTTGCGCGGACCTCTGACGAGAACGCAGATCAAGCAGCTCATGGATGGGGCGAGAGGCCAGGGGCGAGGGGCAAGGGGGGCTGCGCAGGAGAAAGTAATAGATTCCGCCCTCTTGCCTCGTGCCTCTAGCCTCGTGCCTGGCGGCGCTCGTCCGATTGTGCCGCCGGATGTGCCGCAGCAGTTCATCCCATTGCGCGGCTCCAAACCGGAAGGCAGCGAACTGGTCTATGTGCCGATGCTGCTGGGAGCGTCCCAGATTCGCTTCTCCGATACGAAGAGCGGCATCGATCAGACGCAGGATGTCACGGTATTGGCGCCCATGACCGACGGGGCGGTGGCGGTTGATTGGGATCATGCCAGCGCCGCAGATCTCGCGGTGGCGGATCTGGAGCAGGCACCGGAAGCCGATGCTCAGTTTCTTCCGCTGCCTGCCAGCGCCAGCAAGGCCAAGAGTTACGCCGACTGGAATAAGGATTTCGGGGGCTGGCTGTTTAGGACGCAGAAAATCGAATTGCTTAAGAGCCAGACCACGAAGGAGGTCTCCAGGCCGGGAGAATCAGAACGCGATTTTCGTGTCCGGCTCCAACAGTCCGGCCGCGAGGTGCGGGACAAGGCGGCGGAGTCATTGCGCCAGAAGTACGCGCCGAAGATCACGACGCTGCAAGATCGCATCAGGCGCGCCGAGCAGATGAAAGAACGGCAAGTGGCGGAGTCACGTTCCAGCCAGGTGCAGGCAGCGATCAGTGTCGGGGCCTCGATCCTGGGCGCATTTCTTGGGCGGAAGACCATCAGTGCCACGAACATCGGAAGGGCGACGACGGCAATCAAAAGTGCAGGCAAAGTGTTTAAAGAGTCTCAGGATGTCGGCCAGGCTGAAGAGAACGTGGCGGTACTTCAACAACAGCTGGCCGATCTCGAAGCGCAGTTCAAAGCCGAGAGCGAAGCGCTGGCGGCTGCGACCGATCCCTTGAACGAAAAACTCGAGACCCTTTCCATCAAGCCCACCAAGTCCAATATCGCGGTGAAGCTCGTCGCCCTCGCCTGGACGCCTCAGTGGCGGGATGCGAAGGGGGCTCTTACGCCAGCCTGGGGCTAAGCGCGGGATATTCCCCGTGACTGGCAACCGCTCAGACGTGCGAGGGGTTGTGCTGCTCTTGAAGTCTGTCGAAGGTCGCCGGAAGGGTGGCGGCCTGTGCGGTGACGGAGGCGAAGACTTCTTCTGCCACGTGTTCTCCCAGCCGGCGATATGATTCGAACTGGGACTCGTCGAAAAATTGATCCGACGTCGGTTCGTGCGGGAATTGCTCATGATGGGCGGCGTACTCCAGCACATCCACCGGTTCGTCCCCGCTGAGGGACGGTTTGAGATACATCACAATCCCGTCGGGCGCGCCGGGATCCACCTGGCTGTAGCGGACGGTGCCTATCGCGTAATGCACGCCGGATTTGCGCTGCATTGAGGAGCGTAGCGGTTCCACATTGATGTCGATATCGATGCCCAGATCGATCCGGATCTTTCGGATGGCATTCCCCAAATCCTGAAATTCCATCTTCTCATCGCAGCCGGCATCGCTGACGAGAATGTAGTGGCAGCGCCGCACCACCATCTCATAAAGCCCGAGATTTTCGAAATGCCCGCCATCGGACAGATAGACGTACCGCTTCTGCTCATTCGTGAATCCGAACGCTTCCGCCAGCATGGGACCCACGGCAAATTCCGGGCAGGCACGATGGTAGGTTTCCTGGCCGGCTTGGCCGGGGTTGCCCAGCCACCACCCGAGGCGGATGTTGAAGAGCGTCAATAAGAACGTCACCGCCGGCGAGGAATGATAGCCCATGTTCGGGCTGGCGGCCGCGCCTGAGATGGCGAGCGCCGTGCCGATGGTGATGGGTTGGCCGACCGCGGGATTGGCGCCGTACTCCGACGAGCGTCGATAGCCCAACTCATTCACACAACTTCCGCAATGCAGTGGCGACACGGTAAACGACTGCGCCTTCCGTTGCTGCCAGGCGAGGTTCTCTCCGTGCACCAGATTGAGCGCGATATTGATGACATGGAAAGGCCGTTGAGCCGGTGCCGTCTTTGGAGCCAGATCGGCCATCGGCATATTGTCGCCGGAATCGAAGCCGGTAAATGGATTGGGCGTACGATCGTTCCCTCGTGAGGCTCCGAGGTAGGCGCGGATCAGGCGGTTGCGATAGATCGAATGCAGTGAAAACTTATTGATGTTGATGATGACGGACAGGAGCACGCTAAACCCCGCCATCCCGATGACGAATTCCACGACCTGGTCCCAGGGTGCGTGCGCCACAATCGCGGTGGTGAGCCGAGCCAGTTGGACGAAGATCAGTCCGACCGTGAGCGGGGCGAGGAGCAGGAGATAGACATGTGTGCCGATCGACTTCCACCAGGCCGATTCCGTCCCCGCGGGCTTGGCCGCGGTCTTGGCGCTGAAGCCGAGCAGGATGGTCAAGACGCCGGTCAGGCCGCCGGCTGACGCGGTCCATGCGGAAATCTGGTTCCACATGGCTGGGCCGAAGATGGACATGCCGCTCAGGCCGAACCAACAGACCGAGCCGATCAAG
>JBEBHO010000331.1:0-2218 GCA_040081095.1 Nitrospira sp. | reverse complement strand
CACAGAGTACAGCGTGCCGATGCCGACCCCGAACGGCACCCCGATGGTTTTTTCGGCCTTGATGGGTTTGCGGATGCCGGCGGCTTGCAGGAGGATCAGGGGCAACAACATGGCGTAGGTGACGAACTTCACCCAGGCCGGCTGCACCAAGGAGAGGATGTAGCTGCCGATGGCGACCCCTATGGCGAGGCCAATCAGAATTGGCACCACACGCCTGAAAATATTGGGGATGTTTTGGCGGTTCAGAAACAGGACATAACTATTCAGGACCAGCTCGACCAACACCATGGCCGGATTCAAGATGCGATTCGTATAGAAAAGGAGGGCGACCGGCATCGTAATCGAAGAGAAGCCATAGCCCAGTGCGCCATTCACGGTCGCAGCGACGAAGGTAATGAGGACGAGGACAATCTGATCCATGGTTATCCCTTGCGATGACTCGCCGCAAAATCATTGAGGGTGCAATTATCGAGGATGCCGGCAATCGCATCACGAACCGGGCCCATGACATGCTGGACGGGGCACTGGGCCTTGTCTGCATAGGGACAGTCCCGGCACTTCTGGTATGCGGTCTTGCTCACGCAGCCGATGGGGGCAAGCGGACCGTCCAAAATACGGATCACTTGACCGACGGTGACTTGTTCCGGAGGCTTGATGAGGGTGTATCCACCCTTGAGACCGCGCCGGCTGGCCAGCAATCCGGCCCGCTTCAGGGCAAGAAGAATTTGCTCCAAAAACTCTAGTGGAATGCGTTGACGTTTCGCAATCTGGTGACGTTGCAGTGTCGTCTGTTCGTAGGCGAGCGTCAGCTCAATGAGCGCCCGGAGCCCGTATTCGCTTTTCTTGGAAAGCTTCACGCCTTGTCTTTCTAAAATGAATTGACTTAGTCAAGTTTTGGCACCTTAATGGAGGCAGATTGGATTCGTCAAGGTCTTGGTACATCTGAAGAAGGAGACGGAATCCAGATCTGACTTCCTCCATCCGTTTCGTTTCTGTTGCGAAAATGCGATGCAACTCTTTGATCCATGAGGGAATGTTGCTTGACAGTATGAAAGTATTCTTGTTAGCTTGGCACGCGATTTTTCTCCAGCGGCAACTCATGAGTCTTCTTAGAACATTATCGTTGGGCCATTCGTGAATTATCAGGATCTCATTCTCTCATTGAGCCGGTTTTGGGCAGATCGAGGCTGTGTCATCCATCAGCCGTACGATATGGAAATGGGGGCGGGCACCTTTCACCCGGCCACCTTTCTGCGTTCCCTTGGTCCTGAACCCTGGCGGGCCGCCTATCCGCAACCCTGCCGCCGTCCGACCGATGGACGGTACGGGGAAAATCCCAACCGCATGCAGCATTACTATCAGTACCAGGTGGTGCTGAAGCCGGCTCCCGACAATATCCAAGAGCTGTATCTCGAAAGTCTGGCGCAATTGGGCATCGATCCCAAACAGCACGATATTCGATTCATTCAAGACGACTGGGAGTCCCCCACGCTCGGGGCCTGGGGGTTGGGGTGGGAAGTCCGGCTTGACGGGATGGAGATTACGCAGTTCACCTATTTCCAGGAAATCGGCGGGATCGAGCTGGCGCCGATTACGGGCGAGATTACCTACGGCACCGAACGCATCGCGATGTATCTGCAGCAGGTCAATAATGTGTATGACCTCGCCTGGACCGATCAGATCAAGTACGGCGATATCCATCACGAAACTGAAGTGCAGGGGTCCCGTTATAATTTTGAAGAAGGCGATGTGGCGATGTTGATGCAGGCCTTTCAATCGCACGAGGCCGAATGCAAACGGTTGCTGGCGCAGACCGAGAAGCGGCTGACGCTGCCGGCCTACGACTACTGTATTAAATCCTCGCACGTCTTCAATTTGCTCGATGCCCGCGGCGCAATCAGCGTGGCGGAGCGCACGGGGTACATCGCGCGGGTTCGCGCGCTCGCCCGGCAATGCGCAGAGCGCTACATTGAAGAGCGAGCCGCCATGGGGCATCCGCTTCTGACTCGTGCCACAAAGCAGGGAGCGCAATCAGCCAGCCGTCCACGATCGACCGCGGGATCCAAGCGGTCTTAGCCGCCCACGAATTGTCTATGCCGAAAAATCAGAAATCATCCCGCACGAAGGTCTCCGCAAAGAAGCGCGGAGGCTCATCTGCTCCGGCGACCGCAGAGTTGCTGTTGGAAATCGGCGTCGAAGAGTTGCCCTATCAGTTCAT
>JBEBHO010000199.1:0-29911 GCA_040081095.1 Nitrospira sp. | reverse complement strand
CGCGTACAAAGTGCCGTCGTTCGCCCGCACCAACGCATGGACGAGCACATCATCCAATCCGGTGGTCACGATCGTCCACTTATCGCCGGCAGCATTCAAACGATAGGCCCCGCCTGACGTTCCGGCATAGAGACCTTCAGTCGTGACCAGCAGCGCCTTGATCTCCAGCCGCTTCAGTCCATCGTTGATCGGCTGCCAGGATTTGCCCTCGTCCTTGGAACGGAACACGCCGCCACGGAAGGTTCCGGCATAGATCGCCCCGTCGTGCCCTGTCGCCATCGTCAGGATGAAGGGATCGTTGACCCCGGCACCCACGCCCGTCCAGGTGCTGCCCCGATCGCTGCTGCGAAAGATGCCGTTGCCGAAGGAGCCGGCATAGATCGTATCTTTCCCGGACAGTGTGAGCGCCTGCACGCTCGCGATGGTCTGTCCGAACGGGCCGTTGGGCCCGAAGGCATCGCTATCCGGGATCTGGCCATGCGGAGAGCCCCCCGCCGGCGGAGTCTGCGCCGCAGCTGGGAACAGGCCCAACCCGCCGAGCAGCACCGCAAGAGAGACGATGGAGGTGAAGAATTTCATCATGGCCCTTTCGTTATCGCATCCGCGTGCCCGCGGTCTCGATCGGCAAATCCGGATCCAGCGGAAGGTCGATGCCGCCTGGGCCGCCTTCTTTCCCGCGCCCGAAGATCCAGGCGCCCAGGATCCCGATTTCATATAACACCATCATCGGCACCGCCATCAAGAGCATGGTAAAGAGCGTCGCATCCGGAGTGACAATGGCCGAAATGATCAAGGCCGCCATGATCGCGTGCTTGCGATACTGCGCCAACTGCTTGGCCGTGACGACGCCGGCGACGGCCAGCAAGGTCAGGGCCAGTGGCAATTCAAACGCGCAGCCGAAAATCAGCAGGAATTTCACGTTGAAATCGATATAGGTTCCCACGCTCAACTGCGGCGTGATGTCCCGATCCATGCCGAAGCTGACGAAGAAATCGATCACCAAGGGCAGAATGACCAGATTGCAGAAGACCAGGCCGAGCAGGAACAAGCCCCCGGCCAGCAGGAAGAGCGGAATCGCCCAGCGCTGTTCTTTTTGCAACAACGCCGGCTCGACGAACTTCCAGAACTGGTAGAAGATCACCGGCAGGCTGAGAATCACCGCTGACAGAAACGACACTTTAATCGAGGCAAAGAGGGCTTCGGTCGGTCCGTAAAACACCAGCTGATTGGGAAAGGGCCGGTTCAACCAGGCGACCATGTCGGCGGAAAACGCAAAGGTCCCGATGAGGGCGGCCAGCAGGGTGGCCCCGATGATGAGCAGCCGCCGCTTGACGGTACTGATATGCGCGGCAAGCGGGTTGATGAACTGGGCCATGGTGTGTGGGCACCCGGCCGCCGGAGAAGCCGGCGGCCGGGGAGAGTTCCTTAATGCGCGGCCGGGTGCATCCCCTGCTCGCGATATTGGCGGATCAATTCCGCCATTTTATCTTTCATTGCCAGCTTTTCTTTTTGCAGATGCTTCTTCACGACTTCTTCCTGGGGCGTCAACACATGGCGCCGTTGCAATTCGTTCAGCTCGCCGTCGAGCCGGTGATGGGTCTCCTCAAGCGATTTGAACTCACGGCTGGTCTGTCGAAGCTGGTCCGCGAGTCCCTGTTCAGTCTGCATGCCGCACCTCCTCGTCAGGTTAGTGAGCGGGAACTGAGCCTCCCTCGTTGACGGGCGCAGACGCGCGCCCTGAGCCGGTGGGGATCACAATCGGCTCCATCTCCATGAGCACTGCATCTTCGACTGGATGGGAATAGTATGCGGGACGGATAGACACCTGCGCAAATCCGAAGCGTTGATACAGGGCCACTGCGGCGCGATTGGACGCCCGGACCTCAAGGACCGCCCGGGTGGCGGCCTGGGTCAGTCCGGTGCGCAATGCTGACTCCACCAGGGCCGCTCCGATCCCGCGACGACGCATGTCCTCTGTCACGGCAAGATTCATCAGGCGCACTTCTTCAAACACGATCCAAAAACACAGGGAACCGACGATCGCTCCACCCGTTGTCGCTGCCTTCGCTGTGTCACGCGCCACCAGAAAGTGTGCAAACTGGTTGCCGGTCAGTTCAGCCTCCAACATTTTGCGCGTCCAGGGGGCCGAGAAGCAAGCTTCTTCCAGGCGCAACAAATCAGGCAAATCGGCCAACGTAGCCGGTAGGATCTGGATCGCGCTATCCATGCGATTTCCCCGTCGAGCGGGGCTGGCGTGCCGCTCTGGCAGCGGTTTTGGTCGCCACGCGAGCCTGTCGTCGAGCCACCGGCGAGACGCCGCCAGACTGTTCGTAGCGGATTTCCGCCTCAGTCCGTTGCACATACAGGGGCGCCACTTGGTCGCCCGCGACCTCGCCCCGACGCAGCCGTTCGATTCCGGCGAGACCTACCGTGACCGCCGAAGGTCGTGCCACATCGTCGGGAGCCGGAAGCGCTGTGATGCCCGGAGGGAGCGCGGATCGAATATCCGGTTCCATCATCGCCCAGCCTTCGCCGAATAGCGTTGTCTCACCTGTAAGCGTGTGAGCCAGCGCTTGCGGGGAACCCGCTTGTTCGGAAATGAGTCGTTCGATCAGGCCGTCGGCGCCCCAGCGAAACACGGCCCAATAAATTTCACCTTTGCGGCTGGGAAGCACGGGACAGATCGGACCGGAGGTACTTTTGAGCGACCAGGCCATGGCTTCCAATGTCGGCACCAGCACCAGGGGGAGGTCGGTGGCTGCCCGCAATCCGAGCAACGTCGCCGCGCCCACCCGCAGGCCGGTAAACGAACCGGGCCCGATGGAGCAGATCAACCCGTCCAGCTGAGTCAGTTTGAGCCCGGCATGAGTTAAGAGGCGGTCGATAGTCGACAACAGGTGCGCGCCATGCGCCCCGGCGGCCTCCCGATCTTCCCGTCCCAAGACCGTGGATTCATCAAGGAGCGCGACGCTCTGCCAGGAGGTTGCCGTTTCGACGGCCAGGACTTTCATGACGCCGCCCCCGGCGTGGAGGGCCGGCGTGAAACATGGCCGAGTTCGTCCCCCTTCAATTCCTGATTGGGAATGATTTCATGGAAGGTCACCTGCACGCTGCCCTGCCCCCGACCGTCTTCCAGAGAAATCTTGAAGGGACGCAGCAGACGGGCGTCGCCATTGCCGTTCGCCGGAAGCGCCGTTTCGCCGATCGAACGGAAGTCTTCGTATTGAATGGATGCATCCGTTTCACCGGCTCCGTTCAGCCGCTCTTCCTGCACGACCAGCAAAGTCTGACGGTCGAACCACATCCGCCGGAGCAACTGATGATCCGTCGACCCGGCGCCGGGGCGCGGACCGAATACATCCAAGCGATACCTCGCTCCCTCCTCGACCAGCTTCGTGGTCTCGCCTTTTCCGATGGCGCTGGTGCCCAGCACGCCGCCCATCGCCCACACGCTGAGTTCAAACGGCCTCGCCAGCTTGCCCATCTCGCTCATGTCCGACTGGCGGCCGCTCAACATCTTCCCCATTGTAGGCAGTCGCAACATATACAGATCGTCGGCCTGGACAAACTCAAAGAGCTCCCCGCCGATGGGAGTAAACCCGCGCAACCGCATGGCGTTCGGACGGCGATAATAGACGGCGCCCTCGACGCGCGTCGTGATCGGAATCAGCCCGCCGCGCACTTTGGCGCTGAAGAGCCCTTTCATCGTGTGAATCGCCGCCTCGCGCTGACGCAGCAAGGAGGTCAGCTCCTCCGCCGTCGCCTGCTTCAGCCCGGCTTCTTCATGCACCGGCGCGGTCGTACAGCCGGCGATGAGGACACAGAACAGCAACGCGAGCGATGCGTGTTGCGTGAGGCGCATCAATGTCCTAAGCAAACACGGCATCCAGCGCCTCTCCCACTTCATTGATCCCGATTAGCTCAATTCCGTCGATCGGATCGACCTTGGCCAGATTTCGTTCGGGCAAGAGACAGCGCTTGAATCCCATCTTCGCCGCTTCCCGTATCCGCAGTTCCACCTGGCTCACCGCTCGCACCTCCCCACCGAGGCCGACTTCTCCCAATACCAGTAGACCGGGCTCGATTGCCACTTCGCGGAGGCTCGACGTGACGGCGGCGACAATCCCGAGGTCGATCGCCGGCTCATCGATGTGCATGCCACCGACGACGTTCACATAGACATCCTGCCCGGACAGATGCATCCCCAAGCGCTTCTCCATCACCGCGAGCAGGAGCGAAACCCGGCTCAACTCCACGCCGTTCGCCACGCGTTTCGGCATGGCATAACTGGTCGACGACACCAACGCCTGCAACTCGACCAGGATCGGCCTCGTGCCTTCAAGACTCGACACGACGACCGAACCGGTGCTGTGTTGCGGGCGCTCGGCCAAGAACAACTCCGAGGGATTGGCCACTTCTTCAAGCCCGCCATCCTTCATCTCGAAGACCCCGATCTCGTTGGTCGAACCAAAGCGATTTTTCACCGCACGCAAAATCCGATAGCTATGGCCTTTGTCGCCTTCGAAATAGAGCACGGTATCAACGATATGTTCGAGCAGTCGCGGACCGGCGATGGCTCCTTCTTTCGTCACATGGCCGATGATGAACACCGGCACGCCCGCCCGCTTCGCGAACGACATGAGCTGCCCGGCCACTTCCTGCACCTGGCTGATGCTGCCGGGCGCCGATGTGATTTGTTCCGTGTAGACGGTTTGAATGGAGTCGACGACCAGAGCGGCCGGCTGAATCTCCTGCACCGCCTTGAGAATTTGTTCGAGAGACGTTTCTGCGAGGATCAACAGATTCGGATGCTCGATGCCCAGCCGCTGCCCGCGCATCTTGATCTGACGAGGCGATTCCTCTCCCGACACATACAGCACCGGCGCCTCTTTGGACGCCAGCCGCGGCAGCGCCTGCAACAGCAACGTGGTTTTGCCGATGCCGGGATCGCCGCCGATCAGGATCACCGCGCCGGGAATCACGCCGCCGCCTAAGACCCGGTCGAACTCGCTGATCTGCGTGAGCCGGCGATCTTCCCCCACCACTTCGATCTCGGCGATCGGCGTCGCTTTGGCCTGCGCCATCTTCATGGCTACCGGACGCCCCTTGCCGGTCGGCGCCTGGCGCTCTTCCTTCATGGTATTCCAGCCGCTGCAATCGGGGCAGCGCCCGATCCACCGCGGGGATTGATGCCCGCAGGCCTGGCATGAAAAACTGGTCTTCGTACGCATGGGGTAGGGCCTCGAATTTCGCGAAACAGTCCGGACGCTATATTAATGGAAAGAAACAGCCGAAAGGAAGGAGAGGAATCACAGCCCGCCCGCTATAACTTCTTCCGGATCTCTTTCCACTCCTTCGCCACTTTGGCTTTGCGCGGGGCTTCGCCTTTGGCCGGCTCCGGCACGATCACCGCGTCGAGACGGCGCTGGAGAAACGCCTCGGCAAAGGCTTTGGTCCGACCGATACCGGTCTTGATCGTTTTCCAGCCGGCCGCATGCAATTCATCGATCTTGGATCCGAAGGCCTGTTCGCCGGCGGGCAAGACCAATACATACCCGACAGGGAACTTGTTGAGCTTCAGCCACGCTCGTGAGGACTCGCTGGCCTGAAAACTATCGCCCCCGAATGAGGCCGACGGCACCACATACATCACCCGATAGTAAAACTGGGTCAATTTCCCGAGCTCGTCGGCGGCATCGGGCATCGGCGTTCCTTCGGGCTCAGCGATGGACCGCGCGTCCGGCAGCGAGGCCTTGCTGTGAGGCGCCTCCATTAACGCCGCCATCTCTATCGCCACGATCGGATTCCTCCGCTCCCAGATGGCCAGGTGCCCCACCCCTTCTACCGGCGCCACGCGGGGGCTCTCACCGACCCGCACCTGCACAGGAATCACCCCCTGAGCTTTCGGCGCAAACGGGAACGACGCGGTCCCATCCTCTCGCGTGAGCGCCGTCGCCACGACTTTTCCGTAGACCACCAATTCGAGCGGCTCTCCTGCAAGCCCTTGGCGGGCCGCCGGCCCTTGGGACACCAGCCGCGCTTCGATGCTCACCGACTGATTGGGTGAACCCAAACTATCGACGACCAGGAGCGTCGCAGGAATCTTTCCGGCAGCGATCGTGAGACTGGGATGACTGAAGGTGATGACACACGCAACGAGGCAAGCGATCCGGAGAATGTAGCTCATGACCTTACGCACTCACATCATGCGCGCAAGGCAGCCAGGACTTCGTCGACATGGCCATCGACTTTGACCTTACGAAAAATGGCCTTCAATTTCCCATCGGCATCGATCACAAAGGTGCTTCGCTCGATGCCCATATATTTCCTGCCGTACATACTCTTTTCTTTGTAGACGTCATAGGCCGTCGCCACGGACTTCTCCAGGTCGCTTAGCAGCGTAAACGGCAGGGAATACTTGGCGATGAATTTCTGGTGAGAGGCCTGGCCGTCGAAACTGACCCCGATCACGACGGCGCCGGCCTTCTTGATCGGCGCCATGGCGTCACGAAACCCGCAGGACTCTTTGGTGCAACCGGAGGTGTCGTCCTTGGGATAGAAATACAAGACGACCTGCTTCTCCTTGAGGCTCTTCAGCGTGACCGTCTTGCCGTCCTGATCCGGCAAAGAGAATTCCGGCGCTTTCATCCCGACTGCCAGTTCTTTACTCATTACGCACTCCCTACATCGTTCCACGTCGCCGTCTTGCGAGAGCCCGCCCATTCACACGTTCGCTATCGTCCACCCATCCCGCCCATGCCGCTGCGATGATTGGGATTTTGTGGGGCAGCCACTTTCTTCTCTTCTAACTCCGGGTCCCCAAACGGCGACAGCGGGGGGGAATCCCAAATAATCTTATTCCCGGGGGCGAGATTTGCGGCCTCAATAAACTGTTTCCTTGCCGCTTCTGAATCGCCCAGCTTATTCAGCGCCAACGCGAAGTTATAATGGGCTTCCCCCGATTGCGGCGCCGCCGTCACGGCCTGTTCAAAGTATTTCTTCGCTTCCTCAAACTGTTTGGTCTGGTAGGCCTGCGTGCCCTGCTCCGTCGCGGAGATCGCCTGCGGCTTCACTCCACCATCGAGCAGCGCCAGGGGAACCAGCACTTTCTGCTTCGACTTCGATGAGCACGCAACCAACCCCACCAGCGCCATCACGCCGCACACTGTTGCCAGGAACTTCATGGGGCCTCCTTGCATCCGCCTAGCCCTTCCCATGCTTGCGCATTTCTTCTTCAACTGTCTTCCGGTAGAGCACATCCCACTCGGAACTGCCCTCGACGATCCCCCGGGAATAGGAGGAGAGCTTCGCGCGCACTTTCCGGTCGATCCCCTCTTCCTGCGCCACTTCGACCGCTAACACTCGCTTAATGTCTTTCAGCATACGGGCATCCTCACCCTTCACGCTGACCAGCGGGCTTTTCTTCACCGCCTGCAGAATGATGTGCGATAGGTGGCTGACTTTATCTTCGCTCAACATGGGAAACCCTGTGATGGATGAGGGGTGATCCGTGATGAGTAGCCATACTTCTTCAACTCGTCACTACTCACTGATCACTCATCACAATATAATGCCCCGCTCGCGGACCAGTTTCGTCTTGATCATCGTGAACATGCGCTGATAATCGACCTGCCCCTGCTCGATCTGCTTTTCGTAGGCCTTCAGCATCTGCCGCACTTCGGTATTCAGCTGATCTTCGATCCCCAACTCCGTCGTAATGACCTGCTCCAACGATTCGACGAACGCCTTGCGATCGCCCGTGACGTCGAGCTGCCCATCCTGCTGAAGGTGCGCGACCACCGACTCGGCCATGTGGTGAACCCGATCCTTTGATATGCGCATAGGCTAGACTCGCTCGACGCGGATGGTGGTCGCCTCCATGACCCGGCGAAACTGCGTGGCATCGCCCACAATTTTCCCGATGACGTTCACGCGATCGGCCGGCACCGGATCCGCCCCCATGCTCATCGGCGTCCGGCCGAAGAAAATGGCCAGCACCTGACCTGCGCCCCAATAGGCGACATCGCCGACTTTCACTTGGTTCGTGGCGGTTTCCCGGTAGTCTTTGACCCCGGCCAGCTTAAAGTAAAACTCTTCCCCCCAGGTATTGACCGGCGCATCGACCGGCAATGCGGCATAGACTTCCCCGGCGGTCTTCGTTCCCTTCAGCTCTGCCTCAAGTTGCACACCTCCGACGGTGATGCGGATACGTTTCGCTGGCTCTGTCATAGTATATTCACTGGATTGATGTGGAGAATCGTGTCGTTTTCAAGATGCCAATTCGACGGCGAACTCTAACCGGTCTCCTGATTGAAATCAAGGCAGCGGAGTAGCACCGGCTTTCGCTCTCCTGCTAGAATCCCCCCGGATGTTACCTTCTACATTTGTCATTCTTTCGGGAATCGGTCCAGCGACAGAACGGCGTTTCTGGCAAGAGGGCTTGCTCACGTGGAACGATTTCTTACAGCGATCGAAGGTTCCAGGAATCTCCGCCCAGCGGAAGCAGTGGTATGACCAGGAACTCATCCTAGCCCAAGCCGAATTCGATTCCGGCCGCCTCGACTATTTCACCGCACGATTGGCCAGCCGTGAGCACTGGCGCTTCTTTGAACTTTGCGAAGCGCGCACGCTGTATTTGGACATCGAAACCACCGGCACCTCGCCGCACGATGGCGACGTGACGGTCGTGGGGTTGCACCGGCAAGGGGAAACGGTCTGTCTCGTTCGTGGCGAAACGCTGACCACGGAACGGCTCCAGACGGAGCTGGATGCCTGCACGCTGCTCGTCACGTTCTTCGGAACAGGTTTCGACGTTCCGTATTTGCGCGCGAAGTTTCCGCAGCTCACCTTCTCGATGCCGCATTTCGACCTCTGCTTTGCCGCTCGGCGGCTGGGACTGCGCGGCGGACTCAAGCAGATTGAGCGCGAGCTCGGAATCGAACGGGATGGGGCGTTGCACGGTCTGGATGGCTGGGATGCGGTGCGACTCTGGATGCAGTGGCGCGCAGGCGACACTGCCGCGCGCGACCTCTTACTCGCCTACAACCGGGCCGACACCGCCAACCTCGCCCCGCTGGCGAAACACGTGTTTCAGGATATTTCCTCACGCTTTGGCCCGGCCTCGGTCGGAACGGCCAGACTTTTTCGCCCAGCCCCACAGGAATCTCACGCATGAGTGCCTGGGTTGGAATCGGACGAAGCGATATCGGCCTTGTCCGTGCGATGAATCAAGACGCCTTTGTCACGATGGACCACTTGGGATTCTGGGCCGTGGCCGATGGCATGGGCGGGCATGCCGGCGGAGAAGTGGCCGCTCAAGCCGCCATCGCCACAGCCGCCGCGCGAGCGGAATTGTTCGCAGATCCGCTCCGCAAGGAGCACTGCGCCCCACAGGATTTCCTGCGGGATATGATGACGCACGCGCACGAAGCCGTCCGCGGGCGCGCGCGGTTGGAACCTCGACTAGCCCGAATGGGAACAACCCTGGTCGCGCTGCTCATCACGTCCGACGCCACGCCGACCGCGCACCTCGCCCATGTCGGAGACAGCCGCGGCTACCTGTTTCGGGACGGCCAGCTGACTCAATCGACCCGCGACCATACCTTGATCGAAACCTATATTGCCCGCGGCGTCCTGACTCCGGCAACAGCCAAAACTCATCCGGAACGGCATGTGCTGACACAAGCGATCGGCATCTCCCGCGCGGCGAAGCCGGATCTCACAGCCTACCCGCTCCAGCCCGCTGACATCCTGCTGCTCTGCTCGGACGGGCTCACGAAGATGCTGGACGATGCCGACATTGCCGACATCATGGCGGGCGCGCAAGGCGATCCGATTCGCATCTGCGATCGCTTGATTGAAACCGCTCTCGCGCGCGGCGGTGAAGACAATGTGACCGTCGTCGTGATCACGCGCCCCTAAGGCATTCCTCTCCTCGCATCGTTGACAAGGCCCCTCAGGCCATGTAGCCTGACGAAACATTCAGCTGATACGACCCTCCGCTTGTTTGCACACACGCTGAATAGACTAAGGAACGTGTAATGCCCGATCTCACTCGGATCTCTTTTTTCGTCTTGTCAGGCGTTCTGTTGCTCACCCCTGATCGAGGATTCACGAGCGATAACACGGGGCCTGAAACCGCTATTCGCGCCTTGGTGGAAGCCAATGCCGCGCGCGACCTCGACGGCATGTCCCGGCTGATGGCCCACGACGACGACGCGACCGGCTATACCATCGGCGGGCGGAAATACGTGGGGTGGCCTGAGCTTGAACGGGACATTCGTGATGAGTTCGCCTTCGTGACAAAACTGGAAATGCCCATCACCAACCTCAAGGTGTGGACGAAACACGACCTGGCCTGGTTCGCCATGGAGCTGGACTATATTCGCTACGTCAACGAAGGCGGTGAGCTGCACCATACGGTGATCCCGCTCCGTGAAAGCGGCGTGCTTGAAAAGCGAGAAGGGCAATGGCTCTTGATCTCATGGCACGAGTCGCTCCGCGCGGCGAACTGGCCCAGCGCGTCCGGCCAGCGGACCGCGGCGATCACACCACAGCCGATTGCCGACCCAGGAGTGCTCCGCGCCCCCGTGACAGATCTCAGCGGTGAGTGGGAAATTCTCGAAGTCGAAGACGATAAACGCTACAAGGCCACGCTGGACAAATCCGGCAATGGCCCCTACACCCAGCACGGCGGGCATTTCACCACGACCAAGTTTACCGACCGCGTCTGGCAAGGCACCTGGCAGCAACCCGGCAATGATCGCGAAGGGGGATTCGACCTCTTGCTCTCGGAGGATGGCACTCAGGCGAAAGGGGTCTGGTGGTATTCCCGAGTCGGCACGCATAAGAATATTCCTCCGCGGGAACATGGCGGCTCGTATCAATGGAAACGGCTCACGCAGCCTATCCAAATCCAATGACCCGATTATCGTCCATTCCTTCCATACCAACGTCCCTGCACCCCCGCACACAAACACGTTCGACTCGTTCACCATTTTGGGGAGACTTTATGTATTGGATGCTTGTTCTCTTGATCACTGCACTGACGAGCGCTCCTGCATTTGCCGATGGCGGACATGACCACCACGCTGTCCCCACGCTGAAAAATCAGACCACCACGACTGTGACGATCAAGGATGACACCGTCACGCTGACCTTTGGCCCCATCGATCTCCCGACCAGCCACGATGGCGATTTGGCCTCCTCCATGCCTAAGCATAACTTTCAGCTCCCTGAAGACATGTATATGGTGGGCTATAAGTCCGCCGTCTTTACGAAAGAAGGTACAGAGCTTCCCCGGAACTATCTCCATCATATTTTGATGTTGAATAACACCAAGCCCAGCGTCTCCTGCGCCGGTGAACCGCTGTTCTTCGCAGGCGCCGGCTTGGAAATGACCGAGGCCCGGTTTCCCGAAGGGTATGGCGTCAAGCTGGCCAAGGGAGATCACCTCATGTCGGTCGTCGCCTTTTATCACAAGGCCCCTCCGACGAAAAATGTGATGGCATCCTTCACCATGTATATGGCGCCGAAGTCCAAACCGGTCAAAGAGATGGACGTCTATCAGGTGGGCGTCAACATCGTCTGCTACAGCAAGTTCGGCTCACGCGGCGCCGATCAGACGGATGAAGGAATTGAAATCCGTCCCGGAGTCCAGGTGCATACGGCGCCGCTGAAATTCTCAATGGACGGATGCGTGAAATTTGCCTATCCCCACGGTCACGACGAACTGTTGATGATCGCACTTGAGGATAAGACCAATAAGCGCACGCTCCTTCGCACAGTTCCGGATGTGGACCTCGACGGAACGTTCCGGGAGTTCCAACCCCATCAGGTCTATAAGGACGCCCAAGGATTTTCCGTCCTGCAATCGGGCGAGTACGACATGGTGATGGTCCATCATCATCCGCTGCAAAAAACCGAATTCCAGCATGGCATGGGAAATTATCTCCTCTATATGACTCCCGGCGCGTGCCGCACCACCAATACGGCACAAGCGACCCAGTAAGCGCACGCTTCAGCCCCCGCTCATGACGCCTGTCGGCCTCCGTCTTGTGACGCAAGGCCGACAGGCGTTTCAGTTTCTGCCCTTACCCAAATCCTCGTCCAAAATTGTTCGTTCAGAATGGTGCGCCGTCGCGCATCCCCCTACGAAAGAACTCGGCATTCGCGCCACTTGAAGCTGTGATTGTGAGGCTGCGATATGGTATTCAAGACGGTAAACCGGCACGGGACGCCGCTTTGTCGCCTCTCGCACAGGGAGCTGAGACAGCGTCATCGTAGCAAGAGATGTTCGTTCACATATCCCTCTGGGACTGGGCCGACTCGGCGTCCCCAGCAACACGGAATTGGTCCATGCCGCAGAGTGAGCCCGTCACTATCCTGGTCGTCAATGAGCAGGCTGACGAAATTAAGCTCGTCACGCTGAGCCTCCGAGGCTTTTTCCCTGATTGCCGGGTCGAATCTGTCTATTCAGCCGAAGAAGCCCTCCAGTGGGTGACCCGCGCCGAGTGGGATCTGGTCCTCATTGACGAGCGGCTCGGGCTCCAGAGTCATCCGCCGCTGGTCGCAGCGCTCCGAGAGCGTCTGCCGGCGACCGCGCTCGTCCTGCAGACCGACCGGAGCGATTCAACTGCGGCGGTGACCGCGCTCCAGGCCGGTGCCGACTTTCTCCTCTTTAAGAAATCACCGGCGTTTCTCACCGAACTGGTGCTCTACACAAAAGGAGCCATCGAGCAGCGGCAGTTACGCGCCACGTTCGTCCGCACCCAGGATCGCCATAGCCGCTTGCTGGAAACGCTGACCGATGTGTTCTACGAAGTCGATGCCGAAGGGCGGTTTGTGTTTGTCAGCCCGGCGATCACTCCGCTCCTCGGATATACGCCGGAAGAATTGACCGGGACTCCCTTCGCAACGCTGATCCCTCCCGACCAGCTCGACCGCGCCAGACATCGCATCAATGACCGTCGAACCGGTCCCCGGGCAGCACGCCGCGTGCTGCTCGAATTGCTCAGGAAGCCCCAGTCCGACGAGCCTGATCGCGCCCGCGTGCAGACGGAAGTCAGCGCCAAAGGGCTCTACGATGCACGCCGCCGGCACACCGGCACGCTTGGGCTCATTCGCGATATCACCGGGCAGATCGCGCAGGCCGATACCATTGAGCGCCTTGAAGCACGGTTGCGCGAGTCTGACCGCCATCTGGCAATCGCGCAGCGCTTGACCAGCCTGTCTCAGGACTTACAGTCACCGCTCTCCGCCGTCTTGACCCAGTCTCAGCGCCTCATGGCAACGATCCGTGAGGCCCAGCTCGACAGCCGCCTTGAAGCGCTGGCGGCACAGGCGCGCGAAGCTTCTGAATACGGAGATGCGCTGGCGCAAGCAGCGCTAGAAGCCGGCCTGGCCGAAGACACCCTGGACGCCGTGATCGACGAAGCGCTCACCCCCCTCGCTCAACTCAAGATCATCCGGCGCCATGCTGCAATCGGTCTCCCGGTCTTTGAAGGGGATCGCCAGTCCTACGCGCGGGTGATTCAGACGGTGGTCACCCAGGCCATACGCCTGATGACCGTCCGGCAAGCGATCCATCAGCTGGAGGTGTCTGCGCATGCCATCAGCGAGACCGGAACGCGCATCAGTTTGGCACCGCGCCTCTTTCCTGATCCGGCTGCGCGAGAGATTGAAGTCCATATTCAAGAAACCGATTCGGCCGCCACGGCGACAACCGATATACCGTTGGGCTCCTCGGACCTTATCCAGGCGTACGAAGACATCGGCCGGTTGCATGGCCGCATGGAGTGGTTAGCCCCGGCCGGACAACCGGTCTCGATCCGCTTGTGGTTCCCGATCCCGGAACCGCCTGAAGCCACCGTCCCGCCGGCAGAGGCGCCGCCAACCCTGCCGGAACCGCCCGCACCAACAATCGTCGAGGCACATCCGGAGCCACCGCCGACTCAAACATCGGACACACGCTTCCCTGATCGAAGGCTGGCTGCGCGCAGTGCCGTCTACCTCCCGGCACGAGTGACCGTCGGACCCTCGACACGCGAGGGGACCGTCCTGGCGTTAAGCGTCACCGGAGCCGCCGTCGTCCTGACAGGGCCGCTGCCGCATCTCTCCGAGCAATCGGCTTACTTGGTGTTCAAAACCGTTGTGGGGATTCTGGAGCTTCAGGCCACCGTCCACGAACGCGGCATGCAGACAGGCTCTCGCAGCGATGCTCAGGAACGCCCGGTCCTCGCATTCGAATTTTCCCCTCCAGGTGAGACGGAACGAAAAGTCCTGGCCTCGTTTATCGAGGCCGCCCAGGAGCGCAGCTTGGAAATCAGCTTGGAAGCCCTGCTCTCTCTGCCGGATGACGCAACGAGTCCGGATCCGACAAAGGACCACCACGGTGCCGATCACCGCGAAGGCATCAGGGTCCGAGTGGCTCTCCCCGTGCGAATCGAAGGGGCCCAGGAGCACAACCCCTCATCAAGACCGCTTGGACTGGTTGTCAACTTTGCGCGCGGAGGCGCCTGCCTCCAGGCCAGAACTCTTCCCGGCCGCGTGGGGGAACTCATCGCCCTGCATTTCCCGCACGGCAACGGGGAAAGCCCATCCCAGTCCCACGAACCCGCTGCGCCAGACGCGGTACTCACGGCTCACATTATATGGACCGCTCCGGATGCCACGGTTCCTTCAGAACTACGCCCGACTCACGCCGAGCCGGGACAGCGCTTCGGCGTTCGGTTCGTTCAGCTGCCGGCCTTCGCCGAACGCGAGGTCAATCGTATCGTCGCACAACACATCGGCTCCTCCATCGATCTGGATAGCATCGCCAGTCGCTCGGCCATCGTCAGCGCGAGACGGGAATGCCGTAACGCGCGCGGCCAGGTGATTGCCATTACCGATGACCACGCGCGTCACCAGATTTCCCCGAATACCCCCATCGTGATCCTCTCGCCGGGATTCGGCTGCACACAAACCGACTACGTGGCGCTCTCGGAGTTCCTTGCGCTCAACCGGCTCCGGGTCCTGCGCTACGACCACAGTAACCACATCGGGCAAAGCGACGGCGATGTCCTGCAGACCACCTTGCGGAGCATGCAGGCCGACTTGCACACGGTGCTCGAATTCGCCCACACGGCCTGGCCCACGGCTCCGCTCGCCATCCTGGCCGAAGATATCGCGGCACGGGTCGCACTGAAAGTCGTCTCGAAACTCCCGGTCGCCCATCTTCTGCTCCTGGCCAATCCCGTTCTGGATATTCAAACTGCGCTGTCGACCGAGCACCATCATGACCTGCTGGCCGATTACCAACACGGCCTCAGACGCGGCAGCGGCAATGTCTGGGGGCTCAATATCCATCTCGATCAATTCCTCGGCGATATCATCGCCGGCCAGTACGCAACACTGGCCACGACGGTCACGGATCTGTCCGCGATGCACATCCCCATGGTCATCCTGACCTCGCCGTCGGCAGAGCCCTCAATGCGGCATCCGTTTCCCAGCCCCGAGGCCTCGCTCCGGGCATTACCAGGAATACCGGCCACCATCCCGATCCCCAGCGCCTTGTCCGTAACCGGCCGCTCCTTTGACACCCGCCTGCTCACATCCTTCAAGCGCCTGTTCACGGAAATTGCCCGCGTGTGCTTCTCAGGGGACGCACTTCCGCCCGTGCAGATCCCGGCCTCTACTGATATTTCCAGGCAGTACCTCCTGGAACGCGAACGGATTCGCATTCGGCACCACGTCTCGCAGTCCACTCGGGAAGCCCTATGGGTGGCGCATCTCGCGCAACTGCCGCAGCTCGGCACGCTGCACCACCATGTGTGGCTCTTGCAGGAGCTCTATCAACAGGCCCTCCCGCTTGAACCCGGCATGACCATTCTGGATCTCGGGTGCGGAACGGGAGACTTCGCGCGGGCGCTCGTGATGAATCACATGTATCGGCTCGCGCATTCATCGAGTGCGCCGCAACGCCCGCTGCACTACCTCGGAGTCGATCGTTCTCTGGACAATCTCTTGGCCTCGGAACAGGCGTTCACAACGTTGTACAGAGAATTGCACGCCACGTTTTCCGACGTTGCCGCGCCGACTCCCGTCGTGACCACGGAGTGGACTCAATCCGAATGGGATGTCCACCTGCCATTCGCACATCAATCGATCGACCGGATCGTGAGCCATTTCTCGCTCTCATTTACCTCCTCTCCCCTCGCATTTCTGCGGCAGGCGGTCCAGGCGCTCACGCCGGGCGGACGGCTTGTCGTCACCTGCGTGCAACCGCACGCCGATCTCGCCAAACTCTATCGCGAACACCTCCATACAGCGGGACAGGATGAGCTGTCTCCCTCCGCCCAGATATTCATGCATTATCTCGGACGGCTGCGTGAAGCTGTTCGCCATGGACTGCTCCACTCCTTCGATCGCGAACAGCTATCCGACCTCTTGATTCATGCCGGGGCTGTCCCCATTCGAATCGTGCCTGTCCTCGACGGTCAACTCTTGTTGGCTACTGCCCAGAAGGGGAAATCAGCTAGCTGAAACGGCGGTCGGCGTGTATACTCGCCCCATTGCAAGACATCTTCTTCCTTTCGCCAATGCCCTGGTCCCGCACCCGGGAAGAGAGGAAGAAATGACCACCCCTCTGGATAGGCATGACCGACCGCACCCTTCACAACGCTATCGCTTCACCGATTGCCCTCTCCCCGCTCCAGCGGCTGACCCGGTTCGCCCAGGACATGGGGACACTCACCGACCGCACCGTCATCGCCGAACGCATCCTCGTTGAGCTCTGCGAGATCACGACCTCCAGACAAGGCGCGCTGTACTTGCTGGACCGTGAACACGATCGGTATGACCGCATGATGACGGTCGGCGTTCAAAACACGTCGCCCGATCTCCTCTTCTTTGCTCCAACTCATGCGCTCGTCCAATCGCTGGCCCACGAACAACACCTGCTCTCGGCCATCGATGCGCCGGGAATCTCCGCTCCCAAGCCGGAATTGGCCGATACCTTTCGGGCAAGTCAATCGTCGCTCGCGATTCCCCTCCTGAACAAAGGCCGGCTGGTCGCGTTCGCGCTGCTCGGCTCCTCATCGGACCGTCCTCTCGATCATCCGGCTGGACGAGACCTTCTCACCGCCCTGGCGCAAAATGCAGCCAACGCCCTGGATTCCATTCTGATCCACGACGATCTCCATCAGTCTCAAACACTCATGCGCCGCACCGACCGGCTCCGCTCGTTGGAAATCATCGCCGGCGGGTTTGCCCATGAAATCAGAAACCCGCTGACGTCTATCAAGACTTTTATCCAGCTGGCGCCTGAACGGAAAGATGACACGGAATTTATTCATGACTTCAGCCGGATCGTGCTCGACGATGTGCACCGAATCGAGCGGTTGATTCAGGAAATTCTGGACTACGCCCGCTACATGGAACCAAAGCTGACGGATGAGGATCTCAACGAGATCGTCACGTCCTGCCTATACTTCATCGAAGTAAAGGCCGACAGCAAACGGATCAAGATTGAAAAAGAGTTGGCGTCTGAGCTTCCTCGTGTCATGTTAGATCGTCAACAAATAAAGCAGGTGCTGTTGAACCTCCTGCTGAACGCCATCGATGCCATGGGGGACGGTGGAGGAGCGCTGAAGGTCCGGACACACCGGCTCATGAAACCGGGTGCGAAGGCGTGGACGCAGATTGAGATTGAAGATAACGGTCCTGGCATTTCCAAAGCCAACCTTGAGCATATCTTCGATCCGTTCTTCACGACGAAACACACCAGCGGCGAACATGCCGGCACAGGCTTGGGGTTGACGATTGTGCATCAGATTATTCAAGAGCATGACGGTGAAATTCAGGTCGAGAGCACCGAGGGAGTGGGAACCACGTTTTCCGTGAATCTTCCGGCCCTCCCGATAGACTAGGAGTACTGTGGAAAGTCCAGCTATGAAAAAACGCGTTCTCTTGATCGATGACGAAGCCCGCGTCCGGACATCGCTGAAGATGGTGCTCGAACCCAACTACGAGATCCTTCAGGCCGCTGACGCCCAGGAAGGACTCGATACATTTAGAAAAGAAGGCCCCGACCTCGTCCTGCTCGACGTGATCCTGCCGGGAACCGACGGTCTGGCCGTGCTTGAAACGCTGCGCTCC
Source organism: Nitrospira sp. (assembly GCA_040081095.1). GTDB lineage: Bacteria > Nitrospirota > Nitrospiria > Nitrospirales > Nitrospiraceae > Nitrospira_D. The sequence goes on along the minus strand of JBEBHO010000199.1, from coordinate 11,773 downwards.
GAAAGCCGCATGACGCCCGTGATCATGCTCACCGGCACGAAGTCGGTCAAGACCGCCGTCGACGCGATGAAGCTGGGCGCCGCTGATTATTTATCCAAACCCTTTGACGTCGAAGAACTGCGCATTGTCGTGGACCGGGCTCTCAGCTCGCAGGCTCTTGAACGCGAAGTCAAACAACTCCGGGCGCAAGTCGTCCAGCGCTATGCCTTTCACAACCTGATTGGCAAGAGCCAGGGGATGCAGGAGATTTACGCCAAGATCGAACAAGTGGCGGACAGCCGGACCACCGTGCTCATTACCGGCGAGAGCGGAACCGGAAAGGAACTGGTCGCCAAAGCGCTCCACTATAACAGCGGACGCCGTGAGCGACCCTTCATCGCCCTGAATTGCGCGGCCCTGCCGGAAACCTTGATCGAGAGCGAATTATTCGGCCACGAAAAGGGCTCGTTTACCGATGCCACCGCCAGACGTGTCGGCCAATTTGAATTGGCCAATACCGGAACCCTCTTTCTGGATGAGATCGGTGATTTGAGTGCCATGACGCAAGCGAAACTCCTGCGAGTGCTCCAGGAGCGGGAGTTTACGAGAATCGGCGGCGTCCAATCGATCAAGGTCGATGTCCGGATTGTCGCCGCCACCAACAGAAATCTCGAAGACATGGTGCGCAAGGGGCAGTTCCGTGAGGATCTCTATTACCGCATCAACGTGATTTCGCTGTTCCTTCCTCCGCTCCGTGAGCGCGGTGAGGACATTCCCCTGCTCGCCAAACACTTCCTCGCCAAGCGAGTGGAGGAAGAGAAGCGCCCGCATATCGAATTTGGGAAAGAAGCGCTGGAGGTTCTCACTCGCTATCCCTGGCCTGGCAACGTCCGGGAAATGGAAAATATCATCGAGCAGGCCTTCATTTGGTCACAGAACTGCTCCCAGATCACCCAGGAACATCTCCCGACCATCCTGAAAAGCGACTCGCGATCATCCTCGCTCCGCGACGACACCCTCGCCGGCCGCATGTCCCTCGAAAAAGCCGTCATGGAATTCGAACGGGAAATTATTCTGGATGCATTGAAACGAACCAATTACGTTCAGACCCACGCAGCCAATCTGTTAGGAATCAGTCGGCGCATGCTGAAATACCGCATGGACACGCTCGGAATCGGTCGACCGGACAATGGGAATAGCCCAGAACCAGACCAGCCTGTGCAGGAATAACACACCTCAACGCAGAAACCGCGTCATTTACCACACAACACGCCTACTCGGCTGTTACGCCTGCTACGTAGTCAAACGTTCAAGAGATCTACATATAGATCTTCTACGTAGCAGGTCCACCGCGTATTGATCTCATCGAGTAAATACTTGAAAAGGAACAGGTATTGCTTGACAGGATACGTAGTTGGGGGTACATGAGCACTATGAGCACAATAATTCCTCAAGACAAATCGGAAACCAAGCCCACGGTTCTTGTCGTTGATGACGAGGCCGGACCGCGCGACGCACTCAAAGTGATCTTGCGGCCCTTCTTCAATATTCGCTCGGCTGACAACGCCCAAGCCGCCCTCGACGTCTTGAGTCATGAACCCATCGATCTGATCACCTTGGATCAAAAGCTCCCCGACCGTCAGGGGATCGATCTCTTGCAGGATATTAAGCATGATCACGCCGATATCGAAGTGATCATTATCACCGGCTACGGAAGCCTGAAGTCCGCCATGGAAGGCATTCGCCACGGCGCGGCCGGCTATCTGCTCAAACCGTTCAACGTCTCGGAATTGATTTCTCTCATCGGTCAGACGCTTGAGAAAAAGCAGCGACTGGACCTGATCCGGAATGTCCTGAAGAGTTCGACGGCCCTCTGGGGAGATGAGCAGGATGCGAGACAGGCGTGGGAATCCCTCAAGACCAAGTATTTTGCCATTGGAAAGAGTGAAGAGAGAACCTCATCTGAACCTCAGGATCTTCTCCCCCTCCTCTCCGATCTCCTGGAAGCTAAAGATCGTCAATTATTGAATCATTGCAGCCGCGTCAGCTTCTACGCCACGCTGCTCGCCAACCGTTTGAACTTGACGATCGCAGAGCAGAAATCCCTTGCCATTGGGGCCTTCTTGCACGACATCGGCAAGGTCAGCCTCCCGAACTACCATTTTTCTGATGAGTCGATCCTGCCTTCCGGAGAAAGTGTCTATTCCAAAGAGCATTGCGAGACCGGCGCACGAATGATTCTTCCCCTGGGGTATCCGGCTGAAGTCGGCCAGATCATTTCCTATCATCATGAACGATGGGACGGATCAGGTTATCCGCATGGTCTGCAGGGAGAAGGCATTCCCTTGCTGGCTAGAGTCGTGAGCATCGCACAGATGTTCGACCACTTGACCGCAGAAGTGCCAGGAAGATCACCGCTCCCGGTGGATCAGGCCATCCAACAAATCGCCCTTCAGGCCAATACCTACTTCGACCCTATGCTGGCTGATCAATTCGCGCGGGTTGCAACCGAATGTAAAGCCTCGCTCCCTGCAATGGCGATCGCCACCACTCCAAGCAGCGTCTCCGACCTGTAAACGCAGTCGCGCCCGCTTCACGTGCCGGCATCGGCAATCAGCTCGGCAGCCGTCTCACGCACTTTCTTCGTCACCGTTAATCCGCCTAACATCCTGGCAATTTCATTCTCGCGCCCCGGCCCAACCAGCGGACGCACAGTTGTGACTGTCCGTTTTCCATCCTGCAATTTCTCAACGCAGAGATGATGCTGCCCCTGCGCGGCGACTTGAGGCAAATGGGTGATACAGAACACTTGATGATAGCGACCTAATGCGCGAAGGCGCGTTCCGATCGCAGCAGCGACCGCTCCGCCCACCCCTGTATCGATTTCATCAAAAATCAGCACCGGCACATGGTCTCGTTCGGCCAGCACCGTCTTAAGCGCCAACATCACGCGCGACAGCTCTCCACCCGAGGCGACTTTCGACAGAGCCTTGGCCGGCTCGCCCACATTCGTCGAAAGACGAAACTCGATCTGATCGATACCGTCCGGGCCGAACTCCGGTTCGCCGGAATCTGCGGTCACATGAATTTCAAAGACCGTCTGCGCCATTTTCAGCGCCTCAAGTTCCTGACGAACCACCTTGGTCATGCGTTTAGCCGACTCCATACGCTTCAGGGATAATTCCCTGGCACGCTGAACCAGATCGGTCCGGTGTTGGGCGATGCGCTGACGCAGCTCGAGCAGGTGTTCATCAGAGCCTTGCAACTGTTCCAACTCATCCTTGATTTTCCGATGAGCATCCAGCACATCAGCCATCGACCCGCCAAACTTCTTTTTCAGCTTTTGAATGACCGCCAGGCGATCCTCAATCGCTCCGAGCCTGGCAGGATCCGCCTCCACCCGCTCAGCATAATCTCGCAACTGGCCTGCCATTTCCTTCAGCACCACTTTCGCCTCAACGGTCAGACGGGTCAGCTCACCGACAGATGAGTCGATCTGGAACAATTGCCCCAACGCACGCTCCGTGAGCGCAAGCTGAGCGAGAATGCCCTGTCCCTCCGCATTCACCCGCTCCAGCGCCTCAGCCGCTAACGCACCGATCTGCTGCGACGAACTGAGCCGGCGGCGCTCATTCAGCAGCTCCTCATCCTCTCCCTCGCGCAATGCCGCCTCGTCTAACTCGGCGCATTGGAACCGCAACAATTCCTCACGCTGTGCCCGATGCTGAGATTCACGCACCAATCGTTCGTGCTCCTCACACGCCGCTTTCCAAGACTCGTATCTCTGTTGATACGCCGAGCATCGCTCATGAAGGTTCCCAAATGCGTCCACAACGCTACGCTGCATGGCCGCCGCCAGCAACGATTGCTGATCATGCTGTCCATGAAGATCAACCAGCGTGCCGCCCAATTCCTCCAAGGCGTGCAACGAACTCATCGTCCCGTTCAGGTAGACCCGGTTTCGCCCCGATCGAGCAATGACACGCCGAACGATCAATTCGGAATCTGTAGCATCCAAAATTCCCTGTTCACGAAGACGGGCACGAAGGGGATGGCGATCCGGCAGTTGAAACGCGGCTTCGAGCGAGGCTTCCTCGGCGCCAAAACGAATCTGGTCGGCAGACGCTCGTCCGCCGACCAGAAGGGCTATGGCATCAATGAGGAGAGATTTTCCGGCTCCCGTTTCTCCCGTGAGAACGGTAAAGCCTGGCTCAAACCGGAGGCTGAGCTCTTCCAGAATGGCGAAATTGACGATGCGCAGCTCGGTGAGCATGGCTGCGAGGTACAGACTCTCTACGCGGTCCCCGCGTGCTGGGCCAATAGGGAATCGATCGTTTCCTTGAACTGCCGCTTCGGTCGTGCGCCGACCAGCTTCTCGACCACCTGGCCGTTCTTGAAAAACAGAATCGTGGGGATGCTCATGACCTGGTACCGGCCGGCTACCTCTGGATTCTCATCCGTGTTCAACTTCCGGACTTTGAGTTTTCCGGCATATTCTTTCGCAAGCTCATCGACGATCGGCGCCACCATTTGGCAGGGCCCGCACCAGACGGCCCAGAAATCAACCATCACGAGCTCAGCGGACTTCATCACGTCTGCGTCCCAGGTGGAATCTTCAACTTTTAATGTATCACCAGCCACGTCCGGAACCTCCTTCAGCTAAGATACCGATGATGAGAAAACAAGGAGTACATCGTACCCCACCCCTATTTAGGGTGTCAAATGACGCTCTGACCACGCTCTCGCAAACATGTACGCACGGGGCGTTATTGCCCGGCGAGGCCACCCGTTGATGCGCCAGGCTGGGACCGCCCGTATGGGCCAGTCGGCGATGCCCAGGGCAAGCCACGTTCGCCCCAGAGCAATGGGCTGAGGATCGACCGCATGACCTGAGTGCCAAAGTTTTCAGTCCATCCTATTCCGGTGAGATTCAACATGAAATTGTATTGAGCCCGATCCGGAAATTGGAGGTAGAAGAGGCCGAGCGACCAGCATTTGCAGGGGTTCTGGTACAACGCCACGATGTCATTTTCAGAGCTCCGCCTGGTCTTCGCATCGTAATAGGTCTTGGCGCCGACCGTCCACCCCCAGGGGGTTCGGACACCGCCACCGGCAGTGACAAATTGAATTTCCTGAGTTGGGGCATAGACTTCATTGAATGAGATCGGATTCCAGATATCGCCGCGCCGGACACGATTCCCCTCCCGGGAGTAGCGCTGTCCGACCTCAAGATACCAGTTGTCGGACTCTTGAACTCGAAGATCCGTATTCCACTGGCTCAACACCCCGCTATACGGATCCCAAAACGCATCGACCGTCAAATATTGGTTAATGGCAGGCCGCTGGGGCCCGACACTCCCAGCCCCTCGCCCGAATGCCGGGGTGGCCATTTGCGCCTGGGTGATTTGCGGAGCTGTATTGCCAATGACCGCCCGCATCCAGACGTCGGAAAATTTCCGCCCTTGAATCGCCACCGTCGCCGGCTGCAGCGGCTGTGTGAGCGACCCCAACGGAGGGATCACGCCCGGGCCGAAATCGCGGGCTCTCGTCTGCACCGCTCCCGCGTGATAACTCTGCGCCACCGTCAAATCCAGCCAATTGAACGCGCTGTTCTTATCGTGCTCAAGAATGCGGTTGCGCAAGGCATAGGTCAGCAAATTTTTCTTCGGCAAGTCATCGATTTGATCGATCTGAGCAATCTTCGATTGATCGGTGCCCGGCACATATTCATACATGACCTTCGGCTCGATGGTATGCAACAGACTCCCGCCTCCATCCAACCCGAACCGCCGGCTCAACTTCGACGCGGCATCGACCCCGGCCCAAAACGTTTCGCGATGGAGCGAGGCATCGGATTGTGCGCCACGGGTGTAGTACACCTCCCGAAACTTGGCCTGCGGCGTAAGGCCGACGACATGCCCGAGATCGATGACGTCGGTGGAGAGCCCCGGCGCCACATTCACACGATTCAGAGCGAACCCCTCTTCGCGATAGAAATTGACATAGTCGCTTTCCATCCCGAACAGCAACGGAGAGTTGAACAGCGACACATTCGGCAGAGTGTACCCAGTCTCCGGAAGCCGCTGGAACGTGTCTCTCCCACCGGACTGCAACGGCTGGAGATATTGCCCGAGGAAATACATATTTCCATAGCCCAATCGCTGATTCAGCAACACGTTGGATTCGTTGCTGGGCAATGCCCGCTGCGTCCCGGAGTTGCTCAGCTGCTGAAGATAGTTGGGGTCGGTGACGAAACTCGCATTCGCCCGCAAGAGCAGCGTCTCGGTAAATTGCTGAGTGTGCGTCCCGGCAATCAGCGCGCGCGCGCGCTTGACATCTCCGCTGGTCTGATCCACCCCGGTGACGTTCGGCAACGCGGTCTGCTGCAGGTAACTCACATACCACTGCCCCCTAGATTTCTGATCGATCACATAGCGATACTCGGCATCGGTCCCGTACCCGAGCTTGCTGTAGTAGGACGGCGCGATGGTCAAGTCCTGACTCGGATTGATTGCCCAGTAGAAACTGTCCTGGATGTGCGTACCAAAACGACTGTCAAAGCCCACCTGAGGGACCAGAAACCCGCTCCGCCGCATCGACATAGGATAGGTAATCGTGGGAAGCGGCACCACCGGCACGTCAGCCACACAGAGCCAGGCCCCTTTCAGGGCCAATGTGTCACCGACGTTCAAATCCATATCGTCAAATTTGAACCGCCAGGCCGGCACCTCTCCGTCCTGCGCGTCGCAATTGGTAAATTCCCCCTCCTTCACGCGATAGTGATACTCGGAGAACCGCTGCAGCAGGCGCCCGCCAATGAGCGAATTGGACTGCGGCACATAGAGCTGCCCATGGGTAATGACACCGGCCTCGGTATTGATATTGAAGTCCATCCGCTCCGTCGTGACATCGGCCTGCGGATCGGTCAAATGCACGTGCCCTGACGCGTGAACGACGCCCGACAGAGCTTCAATCGTGACATGATCGGCCGTCAGGCGCATGGTGCCTTGCTGGATCACCACAGACCCATCCGCCTCGTACACCTCCTGGTCCTGACGATAGTCGATTCGATTGGCTGTCACATCAAGGGGAGGAGAGCCGGATGCCGAGGTGCCCGAAGCAACCGACTTGGATTTGGCCCAGAGGTTAGAGGGAATACAGAAAAGCAGGACCGCCACGAGAAGACAGAGGCTGTCAGATATCCGTGACCGTCCACGCACCATGCTAACCCCTGAGTGGAGACAAGCCGCAGCCACGGACCAACGCCTTCACCTCGCCCACCAGCATGAGCGATCCGGTCACACAAATCAGATCCTGCGCAGTTGCACGCGCCTTCGCCAGCGCCAGCGCATCGGCCGCCCCCGGCGCAACATGACACAACGGGAACCGAGAGCCGATCGCGCCCTGCAATTCCTGCACCGGCATGGACCGGGCCATATCTGCCTGCGTCAGCACCACCTCGGAGACGAGCCGCCCCAGCGGCTCGACAAACCGGCCGTGCTCCTTATCCCGCATCATGCCTACAACAAGAATCACCCGGGCCTCCGGCCGTGCGGCGCGCCACGCGGCCAGATAGTCAGCCAACACCAGCGCAGCCGCGGGATTATGGGCTCCGTCAAGCAACAGGACCGGGCCTCGCTCCAACACTTCCAAGCGCCCTTCCCACTGCACCGATTGCAGCCCCTGATGCACCGCCTCATCACTCACCGGAATCCCGCGCTCCTCGACCGCCTCAAGCAAGGCCACCGCGCAGGCCGCATTATCCAACTGGTGCCGACCGGCGAGCACGCAGCGCAGCCCTTCAAGATGCCTCGTGCGGCCGCGATAGGAGAACTGTTCCGGCCCGATGCCGACCGTATGAAAATCACACCCCAATCGCAGAAGAGGCGCCCTGCGATCCGCAGCCGTTTTCCGAATCACCTCCCAGGCCGCCCCGTCGATGCGCCCGACCACGACCGGCACTCCCGGCTTGATAATCCCGGCTTTTTCAAATCCAATCGCTTCTTCAGTCGCACCGAGATGTTCCTGATGATCCAATGCAATCGTCGTGATCGCGCAGGCCGTCGGCTCCACGACATTCGTCGCATCGAACCGCCCGCCAAGCCCGACTTCCAGCACCGCCACATCGACTCCGGACTCTGCAAAATGGAGGAACGCCATCGCCGTCGTCAGCTCGAAGAACGTCGGCGTCAGATCCGGCGGCGCGACCGCCTGAAGCCGTAGCGTGAGTTCGGCCACCTGCGATTCAGCGATCATGACCTGATCGACTCTGATCCGCTCCCGAAAATCGACCAGGTGCGGAGACGTGTACAAACCCACACGATATCCGGCCGCCTGCAACATGGCCGCCGTCATCGCCGCCGTCGATCCTTTGCCGTTGGTGCCGCCGATGTGCAGGCTCCGAAATCGACGCTCGGGGTTGCCGAGCCGGCTCAAGAGCGTCCGCATCGTCTCAAGCCCCAGCTTGATCCCATGTTTCTGGAGCCCGTACAGGTACTCGATGGCAGCTGAATAGGTCATGGACAGGGCCAGGCAGGATGCGCCGTACTAGAAATGATTGACGAGGGTGCTGAGCGTTTCTTTCAACTGTTTACGCTCAACGATCATGTCGATCATCCCATGCTCGAGGAGAAACTCCGCCCGCTGAAACTGATCGGGCAATTGCTGCTTGATCGTCTGCTCGATCACGCGGGGACCGGCAAACCCGATGAGGGCTTTGGGTTCCGCGATAATGACATCGCCCAACATCGCGATGCTCGCGGTCACGCCCCCGAACGTCGGATCGGCCAGGATGGAAATAAACGGCAACTTGGCTTCGCCGAGCTTCGCCACCGCGGTCGACGTTTTCGCCATCTGCATCAAGGAGAGAATCCCCTCCTGCATGCGCGCGCCGCCCGAGGCTGTCACCAAGACCACGGGGAGCTTCTTCTCCAGTGCGCGGTCGATCGCCCGGCAAAACTTCTCCCCGACGACCGAGCCCATGCTCCCGCCCATAAAGCTGAAGTCGAAGACGCAGAACACGACGGGCCGTCCCTCGACCAACCCCTCACCGATCATCAGGGCATCTTTGCGCCCGGTTTTTTCCTGCTGCGCCTTGACCCGGTCTTTATAGGATTTCGTATCGTGAAAATTCAGGGGATCTTTCGCCTCCAACGCCTGGTCCCACTCCTTGAAGGTCCCGAGATCGACGAGCAACGCAATGCGCTCCATCACGGAAATCGGAAAATGGTAGTCGCACTTCGGACACACCTTGTTGTTCCGATCGACTTCCTTGCGATAGACAATTTCCCGGCAGTGGTTGCACTTGAGCCACATCCCCTCGGCGCCTTTGGACCGCGCAGGCACTTCAGAACCGGCAGTTTTCTGTTTCTTGAACCAGGCCATAGTCGTTTCCTCTTCGCTCAGACCAGCGCGACAAACCACTCGCGTGACGCACCCGCAGCAAGGCACCGCAGAATAGCATAGCCATCAAAACGACGCACGCGTAAATCGATGGGAGGCTTCGGAACACAGGGAGCAGAAGCAGCCGGCTAGAAGCCGTCTGGCGAGACCGTAAACCGATAGAGCATCCACAGTCCGAGCCCTACACTCCCGAGGCTCGCAGCACCTTGCACGGCCAAGAACGCCTGCTGTCCGATCGCTCGTGAATAGATCACCGGCACACTCAGCGTCAGGCCGATCGCCAGCATGCCGCCGATCGAACCGAGCCCAAACACCGCGATGTAGAGCAACCCCTGGCCGATGCCGCTGGTATTCGACACGATCACCAACATCAAGGCCGCGGATCCCGCCACACCGTGGGCCATCCCGATCAGAAGCGGCCGGAGCGACTGCCTGGCCCAATGCGGGTGCGCGTGATCCGTTCGTCGTTGATGGCTATGCAAATGCACATGCGGCTCACCGTCATGCACGTGGCGATGCAGATGCCACCGCTCACGGAACAGCTTGAGAGCCAGCGTGCCGCCAAGCACAACAAGCAACAATCCCACACCACTTTCAGCCATCAGGGCAAACGGTTCAGGAATGTGAATGCCGGACACTAACACCACAGCACCGACCAGCATCAGAGTCAGGGTATGCCCCACTCCCCACCAGAGCCCCACAAGACCGGAGGCCCGCACGGAGGGACGCTCAGCGAGCACCGTCGACACCGCGGCGAGATGATCGGCATCGAGGGCATGGCGCAGCCCTAACAGAAATCCGACCGTGAGAAAGGTGAGAAAGTTGGACTCAAACATGAGACTCTTTACCGGCGAGGGACTCAGACATCAGTTGTGCGGGTTGAAGATCACCCGCCACGGGCATGCATTTCCAGGTGAGGATCGCCCCGGAGTTGATCGATCCCGATCAACTTTCCATTGCGTAACCCGACCTCCTCCAACGCCTTGCGCGATTCGGCTCCCCGATCGCGCCGGCCCTGCCAGCCCGCGCTGATCAACTCACGCATCCGGTCAGGACTGGCTCCGGCACGCATGGGCTGTCGAAGGTCGGTGCCCTTCGACGCATAGAGACACAAGTACCACAGGCCGTCGGCCGTCACGCGACTCCGGTCGCACGTCGCACAGAACGGCTGCGTCGTCGACGCAATGATGCCGAACGTCGTCCCGTCCGGCAGAAGAAACCGCTGAGCCGGCGCGGTGCCACGCCCAGGCATGGGAACAATCGGACCATAGTGCTGCGTCAAGACTTCAAGAATGGCCGCCTGCGATAACACTTTGGCCATCGCCCAATCATTCGCCCCGCCGACATCCATGTATTCAATAAACCGCACCTCGGCCCGATAGTGCTTGGCAAACTCAATCAGTGAGACCAACTCGTCGTCGTTAAAGCCACGAATCGCCACCGTGTCGAGCTTCAGCCCCGTGAACCCGGCTCGTCCGACCGATTCAATCCCTTCAATGACACGCGCGAACTCATCCCGCCGCGTCAGCTGGCGGAACCGTTCAGGGCGCAGCGTATCCAAACTGACCGTGACTCGATGCAGCCCGGCCTCATACAGCTCCTGCGCATTATCCGCGAGCAGAATACCGTTCGTGGTGAGCGCGATCTCGGAAATCCGCCGGTCTTGAAGGAGCAGGCGGACCAGACGAGACAAGTCCCTGCGCAACAGGGGCTCGCCGCCGGTCAGCCGGACCTTATCGACACCCAAATCGGCAAAATAGCCGGTCAGTGTCGCCATCTCCTCGAAGCTCAACACATCTTCGCGCGGCAGCCAGACATAGTCTTCTTCCGGCATGCAGTACTGGCAGCGCAGGTTGCAGCGGTCCGTCACGGAGAGCCGCAGACTGCCCAGCGGGCGGCCATGGGTATCCATCACCTTCGAAGCAGAAACACTGTCCGGTACTAGCGACATGTGTGTGACTCGTCACCCGTTACGCACGACAGACTAGGGATGCTCTTCCACCCACACTTCACCCTCAGGCGTGTGTTCGAGCTTCCAAATAGGGGTAATCTGCTTCAGCTCATCGATAGCCCACTTGCAGGCCTGGAACGCCGCCGCCCGATGCTCGGCACCGGCGATGATCAACACGATGTTCTCGCCGATCGTAATTTCCCCAAACCGATGGATGATCAGGAGCTCCAGAATGTCGAAATCTTTCAGCGCTCGCTCGCGGATCTCGCGCAGCTTCTTCTCCGCCATCCCCTCGTAATGTTCGAAGGTGATGCTGTCGACATCCCGCCCTTTCGAACGATCCCGGGCAATCCCTAGAAACGTCGCAATCCCCCCGATCCGCTTCGACCGGCTCTTGACCCGGTCAAGCTCCATATCGATGGAGAAATTCTCGCGCTGCAC
>JBEBHO010000226.1:0-8500 GCA_040081095.1 Nitrospira sp. | reverse complement strand
AGTTTCCACCGAACCGAACGCGGTCATGAGGATCACGCCAATATCGGGGTACAGCCGCTTGATCTCAAGGAGTAACTCCGTTCCGAGCATCCCCTTCATGCGCAAGTCGGTCAGCACGACAGCAAAATCTTCTTCGGCCAGGAGTTTCAGGGCTTCCTGCCCGCTCCCCGCCGTCGAAATCTGGTGTCCGCGGTCTTTGAGCACGTCGAATACCAGTTCGCGCATCTCAGCGTCGTCGTCAACGACCAGCACCGCGCCCCATTCTTCCGTCATGCTCGACTCCTTCTATTTATTGATCGCAGCGGAAGTAGCCTAATCCTGCCTACATCCGCCTTCAAGACGAAAATGCCCCGAAATGCCACAACAAGACTCCTCCCTCTGCGGGAAAATGCCCCAAAGAGGATCACTTGCACGAAGAATTTTCCAGTTCCTACGCTACTAAGCAAAGGGAAGGCCAGGGAAAGAGGGAGGGCAGAAAGGAAACCGGCGCGCTAAACGCAAGACTCCGGCGCAAAGGCTGAGAAATAATGCCGCATGCTACATGCCACACTCAGTCTCATCGTTACGCGACGTGCTGCATCTTGGTGGCAAAGTCACGCCCGGAAGTAGGAAGAGGTAACGACTTACCATCCTTGGCATACAATTCGATCGCCTCCTTGACCACCTGGCAAAGCTCGCTGAAGACTTCTTTTTCATCACTTCCGTGGCAGCCTCCATAGATCAGACCGGGAGCACTGCCGACGTAGCACTGATCCTCCTCCGACCACTCAACGATCTTCACGTATTTGGCGCTATCTTTCATTTCTTCGCCTCCTCAATTGCAAGCTGGACAGCTCGAACCTGATAGTGTTTTGCATCCTTGCCTGGTTTGCCAGAGAAGGTCACTGGTTTCGTCACATTCGGGTGGATAAAGTTTTTATGGGCTACCCCCGCTTTCTCTCCTGGTGTACCCTGCGCACAGGGAGAACCCGAAGCACCAGGCTAACAGGCGCGTGCAACCTTTGTGCGTGCCCGTATTGCGCGACGCGTTATGCGTGAGGTCGTTTCAGTCAATGCGAGCAAGCCGGCAAGCGCTTCGTTTACGGCTTGCGACGTGGGAAAGGCCTTAGCAATACTTGGCTCCAAGAGGGCCACAGATGTTCCTGCAGCAACTTCCGCGTAAAATTTCCCTCGTTCCAGTTTCGCAAAATCAGAACGCTTGTACTCAGAACGCATCTCGGCTTTAGCCTTCTTCATAGAGCCTCCTTTCGCCGCGCGTAACGCGGCGCGCACTAATGATTCGAATCGCCGCTGGCCGATACGTATGAGACACCGAGAGCAGACGGTTCAGACTCGACATTCCAAACGTAATATACCGCGACTCCCCGACCGAGTGTTCAGGGTCCGAGCCTGACAGCGCAAACCGATCCAGAAACACCGAGCCTGCTTCGTCAAAAGATACACCGTGCTTGCGAAAATTAATCTCGGCTTTGCGAGGATCCCACTCGAACTTCATAACAATTCACAGCCCTCAAGACTACGCCTAGCAAAGTGACAACAACTCCGTACAAGAGCTGGATCTGGCAATTTCTGCAGGCACAAGACGCTACAACTTTTCACAAACAATACGCCAGCACCGTTGCTGTTTCAATGAGCTGCACATCGCAGGATGCGTTCACGGCTTATTCTGATGAAGAAACGGAAACATTCTATGTTCTTCTAGCTTACATAATCGATAATGAGCCTGTGGCTCGCGACCAGGCTTCCTCACAGCCAGAAATGTACAATGTCCCCGTTTTCTCCCCCGGGCACCTTTTCATGTACTACCCGTTCACCAGACGTCCCAACGTCTCTGCAGCTCAGGCACGAGCGTCCGCTTGTGGACGCTCGTCGCCTGTAGCGGCGGCGTGTTGGGCGGGGATGGACAGTGCACCGCTCGGTCCTGTACAGGCAAGTCGCGAGTAGAACGGAACACTTGAGTTCCAGAGGAAACGAGTCAACTTGCCGTGTGTACTGAACGATGCTATCTCGATTGGAAGCATGAGGTGGCGGCACAGCTCATGGATCGGGAGAATGAACGAAAGATCCATGCTAGTACTGATCAGCACTGCCTTGATGACGATGGGTAGCCACTCTCGTGATGGCTCATCGATAGTAATCAGTCTAAACTCTTGCTCATGCTGCCAAGTCGAGTGCTTGTATGGCAACCGATCCACCGGCCTCATGCTACGTAGGGATTCAGTGTCATCGACGTACTTTACCTTCGTGATCTTGCTTGCGAACTCTGAGACATCCACTTCAAGGCAGATGCCCTTGTGCCCGCCGGTGTAGTACGACCACATCTGCATGGACTGAGGAGACTCTGAGAAGCAACAGACCCGAGCGCGATCAAGATCCTGATCTGTGTAAAGCATGTTCTTGATGCCTGCGCGCAACTGGTCGTCAAGAGGCTTTCCAGCCTCAGCGCCCTCCGCGTGGTTACCCAGCATGCCTTCAAACGGATCGTTCAGCTCACGCGGCATCGGGCAGTAAAGTCGTCTACCGAGCAGCGCATCTGCGACGCGCTCGAATGGGGTCAGCCCCATGAACTTGTAGAGAATCATGCTTGGCCTGCGCTTTCCTCCGCCCAACGTAAAAGTCACCGGCGCTGCGCGGCTTTATCGCGCAGCGTCCGTGTGGACTGCCGGGTTAGACAAGGTTTTCAAGCTCCACGGGTGAAACGAACTTAACTCCGTAATCTCTCTCAAGCCAGGCGCGATTGGATGGGGAGAATACAGAGTTTGAGCCGGCAGCCTTTGCGGTATCTCTCGTGCATACATAGTGGTTTTGATAACCAACGTGAGCCGAAACCATGTCGCCGTCTGCCCATTCTGCGACAGCCGTGGCAATTGCTTTGTCTTCCGTCGAAGGAGCATTCGCTAGCCCTTGCGACCAATGCTCTGCGGGCTGAGCATTGGCTATACCAATGGATTTCACCCATGCGATACCGGCCCCAGCGGCTTCAATCTTTCGCCCAACTTCCCCGAATTTGTTTGCAACCTCAGTAGTGGGTATCGAGGTTTGGGCGTACCACTCAGCTTTGATGTCTGGGTTGATGAATCCCGCGACTCTATGGCAGCGCATTAGCTTAAATCCTAGAGCCAACGCATCATTCAGATGCGAACTGAGGTAGCTGTTGTTTCCGGGATGTGCGGTCAGATCAGGGCCGATGCTGAATCCGAAATGAATCGTACCGTCAGGAAGCACTTCTTCTGTGATACCAATTTTCGGCTTGTAGCCACTGAGCAGGTTTTTTCGATCCGCTCTGGCGATGCCTTCTAGCGTAAAGACAGTTTCCGACACGCGCCCCTCGATTTGACCACTGCGAAGCGCCCCATTGATTTTCGTAAATGAGGCGTGCATTGAATCGTTCGGAAATCTTGCTGGATCTCCGACAGGTCGCCAGACATTTGAATCGAAGGTCACGAGTAGCACATGGGCTCCTTGTCTAACAATGCTTAGACGGATCCGCATAAAAGCCGGATTCGCCAGTGTCTGTCCGTATAACACGCCACTACTGTTTGTGAACAATACGCCACGACCATTACCATTTCAATGAATGGCGCCGGTAAGGGCCATTTATCACGGGTGCTTATGCGGATCGGCATAACAATCTTTCAGTCTCTCTACTGAGACTGGGACCGACGAGGTCATGCAAACGCTACCGCACGGATGAGATAAAACTGCCTGGCCATGACAGGATCAAATGGGAGACTGCCAAAAACGCTTTTTAGCAAAGGCGTGGCCTGATCCGGATTTGAGGTTGCGCTCAAACTGAGCCGCTCGCTGGTCATCCTCAAAGCAAAGATACATCACCATTTTCCAAGGACGATATTTAGACGTGTGCGGTGAACCGCCTTCATTGTGCGTGCGAAGACGCGCATCAAGGTGCTGGTCATACCGATGTAGCGTTGATTTGGAGCGGCGAGACTTTCGATGAGGTAGACGTACTTCATGAAGCGTCCCCCTACGCGCGGGAACGAAGCAGCGCTAAGGAGGACAACCTACGCTAAAGCCTCTCAGACTTTTGGCTGAAGTCTTCTCTCTGGCTCCCCAACCAATTCTTAATAGTTGGCCTGCCGACCGAAGCTTTAGTGAAGTTTGGTGGAGGGCAGGGGAGTTGAACCCCCGACCCCTACGTTGCGAACGTAGTGCTCTCCCAACTGAGCTAGCCCCCCACCTGGCGGAACTGAAGATGCAAGCCGTGGATCCCGCAAGGTTCGTTGCGCATCAGCGCGCACACTCAATGCTGCGGTAGAAGAACGGGGAGGAAGTGTGGCTCGCAATCCTCTCGCAGCCGGATTATACACAACCGCTTCTTCAGTCTCCACCAGAAAGAGGCTGCGGCTCAGGTCGAGACTGAGGAAAAATGACGCTGACTTTCCCGGCTAAGCCTCAGCCTTGGCCTGCCGGAGATTATCGTTACAACGGGCCGATGACGGCTTCCCCGACCGGTTGCCCCTGCTCGACGAGTACCCGGCGCCCCTCTACGCGCAAACGACCTTCGGCAAAAAGCTGCACGGCACGGGGGTAGAGCTTGTGCTCCTGCACCAGAATTCGCGCGGCCAACGTTTCAGGCGAATCGTCATCCAGAATCGGCACGGCGGCTTGCAGGATAATCGGCCCCTCGTCGACCCCTTCGGTCACGAAATGCACGGTGCAACCCGCCAGCTTACAGCCCCATTCAATGGCCTTCTTCTGCACATCCAACCCTGGAAACGACGGCAGCAACGACGGATGGATGTTCATCATACGATTGGCGTAGGCATTCACCAGGGTCGCCGTGACAATTTTCATGTAGCCGGCGAGCAACACCAGTTCGACGTCATGCTGCTGCAACATGGCGAGGAGCGCCCGATCGTAGGCTTCACGGCTATCGGGCTGGCCGGCGAAGGGCTTGGGATCGACAAAGAGATCTTTGATCCCATGCTTCCGAGCCCGTTCGAGTGCCACTGCGTCTTTTTTGTTGCTGATGACGGCGACGATGGTCGCCTGAACCTGGTTGGCTTCGATGCCATCGATGATGGCTTGGAGGTTGGACCCGCGACCGGACGCCAGGACGGCCACTCGCAGAGGAGTCGTTCGCTTAGCCGACATACTCTACCGATGGCTGGCCATCAGTGCCGGCGATGATTTCACCGATCACGTAACCTTGATCGCCGAGCGTCTTCGCCCGCGCAATAACCGCGTCCGCCGAGGCAGCGGGCACCACGAGGATCAATCCGATCCCCATGTTGAACACGCGATACATTTCATCACGCTCGACGGAACCCAGCCGGCTGATCAACGAGCAGATCGGCGGCACGGCCCAGCGATCCCGATGAATCCGCGCCCGCACGCCGGACGGAAATACGCGCGGTAGATTTTCAGTGATCCCGCCGCCCGTAATATGCGCAATGCCCTTGATGGGATACTCCTGAATGAGCGCCAGAATTTGCTTGGCATAAATTCTCGTCGGAACCAGCAGCGCCTCGCCGACGGTCGTCGCGAGTTCCGGCACGCGGCTGGTTACTGTGAGATTGGCCTGATCGAACAACACACGCCTGGCCAGCGAATAGCCGTTGCTATGCAGGCCGGATGACGCGAGCCCGATGATGACATCGCCGGGCGCAATCGACTTGCCATCGATAATCTTCGGCCGGTCCACGACCCCCACGGCAAACCCGGCGAGGTCGTACTCCCCGTTTCCATACATGGATGGCATCTCGGCCGTTTCGCCGCCGATGAGGGCGCAGCCGGCCTGGCGGCAACCTTCGGCAATCCCCTTCAGCACTTCCTGGGCTTTGGGGACGGACAGCTTGCCTGTGGCAAAGTAGTCGAGAAAAAAGAGCGGCTCGGCGCCGCTGACGGCAATGTCGTTCACACACATCGCCACAAGATCGATGCCGATTGTGTCGTGCCGATCCATGAGAAAGGCCACTCTGAGCTTCGTGCCGACCCCGTCGGTGCCGGACACCAGCACCGGATCTTCATACTTCTTGGCCTGGAGGCGGAACAACCCGCCGAATCCCCCAAGATCCGTGAGCACTTCCGGACGAAAGGTCGACCGGACGAGCGGCTTAATGCGATCGACAAACTCGTCGCCCGCATCGATATCAACCCCTGAATCGCGATAGGTCGTCATAAGAGGCACGCATCTTATACGGAGCGTCTTGTGAGGGTCAACGCACTATTTCAGGAAGACGTCTCTCCGGCTCTTGCTCAAGACAGGAGCAGGCAATTCCACTATACTGGCACCGGTATTTCCCATGCAGGCTGCGGAAAAACGCTTCTTGAGTCCTGCTGGCATGGTACATATCGACGACTGAGACCGCACCGAATGGACACGCAGGATGATCAAAATGGCCGTCCAGCAAGGCCGCAGCAAGCGAAGCGGCGAGGCGTACGCTTCGGTACGTTGAGCCACTGAGCGATGCGAGAACGCCGCTGGCGGACTTTTTCAGCATCCTGCTAGACCACACGAAGGAGACGCACTGTGCGGCAACTGACTCCCTGGCTGGGACTGTTTTTTCTGTCGTTCACAGCCTGCGCCGAACTTTCTCAATCGCTTCAGCTCCTCGGACTCCCGGCACCGGCGGGCCTTACAGAAGACCGAATCGCCGCCGGGCTCAAAGACGCGCTTCGCGTCGGGACGGAGCATGCGACTGCGCTGACGGGAAAACCGGACGGGTTTTATCGGAACCCGTCGATCAAGATTCCAATGCCCGAGCAGTTGCAGTCGTTTGAAAAGGGCCTGCGCGTATTCGGCTTCGGCCCGCAAGTCGATGAGTTCGTGCTGAGCATGAACCGCGCGGCGGAACGGGCCGCCCCGCAGGCCACAGAGATTTTTACGGGAGCCATCGCGCACATGACGTTTGCCGATGCGCAGCAGATTCTTTCCGGATCCGACCGCGCCGCCACCGAATACTTCAAGCTCAAAACCTCCGCGCAACTCACCGCCGCCTTTCGTCCGCACGTCGAACAGGCCATGAACCAGGTCGGCGTCACACGCCAATATAAAGAGCTGGTGCAACGGTTTCGAACCATCCCCTTTCCCAAGACCGAGCTCGTAGATCTCGATCAGTATGTGGTGGGGAAAGGGCTGGAGGGGCTGTTTCTGATGCTGGGACAGGAAGAGCAGGCGATCAGGAAGAATCCCGCCGCCCGTGTGACCGATCTTCTCAAGCAGGTTTTCGGGAAGCCATCCTAACCATGCCAGCGAATTGAAGCTCAAAACTGCTGGCAGGCTTTTTCAGCATCCTGTTAGACTTCCGGGCGCATCTCCACTTCCAACAACTTAATCTTGCGATGAAGATGACTGCGTTCGATCTGGAGATCTTCAGCCGTCCGCGAAATATTCCAATGGTGCTCGCGTAGCTTCCGGCCGATGTAGTCCTTCTCGAAGGCATTTCTGGCATCGCGTAACGACTCGTACGACTTCGTGAGCAATGGGTTATTTACCTGAGCACTCGCTGTCGCGCTCTGGCTGGTGCCCCGCCCCTGCAGCGACATCGACGCCTGCGGCGCATCGATTACGGTTCCCGGCACCATGATCATCAGCCGCTCGATGAGATTGCGCAATTCGCGGATATTGCCGGGCCATTCATACTGCTGAAACACCGCCATGGCTTCAGGCGTCATTTCTTTAATGCGCAGCCCCTGTTCTTCAGCATGGATCTTCATGAAATGCCGGACCAGTGCAGGGATATCTTCACGGCGCTCCCGTAACGGCGGCACAATGATCGGCACGACGTTCAACCGGTAATACAGGTCCTCACGGAACGTCCCCTTAGCGATTTCTTTTTCCAGATCCTTATTGGACGCGGCTAACACCCGCACATCCACCTTCATCAACTTGCCGCCGCCGACCCTGGTGAACTGCTGTTCTTGCAGCGCGCGCAGCACCTTGGCCTGCGTGGCCAAACTCATGTCGGCGATCTCGTCCAGAAACAGCGTTCCACTATCGGCCTGTTCGAACTGCCCCCGTTTCATCGAGGTCGCGCCGGTAAACGACCCCTTTTCATGGCCGAACAGTTCGCTCTCGATCAACGTCTCGGGAATCGCCGCGCAGTTCACCGCCACGAACGGATGCTCGGCCCTGGCGGAGTGAGTATGAATCGCGCGCGCGACCAGTTCTTTTCCCGTCCCGTTCTCGCCGCCGATCAGGACCCGGCTGTTGGTCGGGCCGGCCGTTTCAATCAGTTGCCGCAACTGCTGCATGACCGGTGACTGACCGACGAGTTCAAACTTTTTTTGCACTTTCGTCTTGAGCGTCCGGTTTTCCTGCTCCAACCGGTATTGATCGAGGGCGTGTTTCACACGGAGCGTGACGTTCTCCAGCGACAACGGCTTTTCAATGTAGTCATAGGCCCCCAACTTGATGGCTCTGACCGCCGTCTCGATAGACCCGTGCCCGGACATCATGATGACCTGGGCCGTCGGCACAAACTCTTTCACCCGTTTCAGCGTCTCCAACCCGTCCAATTCAGGCATCCAGATATCC
>JBEBHO010000309.1:0-8510 GCA_040081095.1 Nitrospira sp. | reverse complement strand
TTTGCCCTGCTTGCGTTTGATGAAGTCGGGGATCAGGTCCATCGGACCGGGACGATAGAGCGCGATGATGGCGATGATGTCCTCAAACCGGTCCGGCTTGAACCCTGTGAGCAGGTCGCGCATGCCGGAGCTTTCCAATTGGAAGATTCCGGTGGTCTTTCCGGACGAGAGGAGGTCGAAGGTTTTCACGTCGTCAAACGGTAATTGTTCGACCGAGAGCGGCGGCTGATCGGGATGCGTTTCGTTGATGAGGATTTCCGCCCGGCGGATCATGGTCAGCGTCTTGAGGCCGAGGAAGTCGAACTTGACCAGGCCGATCTTCTCGACGTCGCCCATCGTGTACTGCGTCACGATTTCGTCGTTGGCCCCCTTGTAGAGGGGCACATGGTCGGTCAGCGGGCCTTCGGAGATGACGACGCCGGCGGCGTGTGTCGAGGCATGGCGCGCGAGACCTTCGAGCGACTGGGCGACTCGCATGAGCTCGGCGATTCTCGCATCGGTGTTGATGAGCTCCGTGAGCTTCGGTTCCTGCTCAAGCGCCTGTTGCAAGGTCATGTTGAGCTGGTTCGGAATCAGCTTGGCGACCTTGTCGGCTTCGGCGTATGGAATTTCGAGCACCCGGCCGACATCGCGGATTGCGGCTTTCGCTCCGAGCGTTCCGAACGTGATGATCTGCGCGACATGGTCTTTGCCGTATTTCTCGACGACATAGTTGATCACCTCGCCGCGGCGATCCATGCAGAAGTCCATGTCGATATCGGGGAGGGACACACGTTCCGGATTCAGGAACCGCTCGAAGAGCAGGCTGTAGACGAGTGGATCCAGGTCCGTGATGCGGAGTGCATACGCGACCAGGCTTCCCGCAGCCGATCCGCGTCCCGGCCCGACGGGAATGCCGCGTGAGCGGGCAAAGCGGATGATGTCCCAGACGATCAAGAAGTAACCGGCAAAGCCCATCGAACAGATGACCATCAGCTCTTCGCGCAGCCGCAACTCATAGGCGGCCGGTAGAATGGTGCTGGGACGTTCTTTCAACCGGGCCTTCAAGCCTTCGATGGCCAGCTGCTCCACATAGGATTCGCGCGTGTAGCCTTCCGGGACTTTGTATTGCGGTAAATGCGTTTTGTTCAGCGCAAGTTCAAGATCGCAATTGTCCGCGATGCGGCAGGTGTTCGTGACAGCGCCGGGAAACTCGGCAAAGGCCGGCGTGATCTCTTCGGTTGATTTAACGTAGAGCTGATCCGTATCGAACTTCATCCGGTTCGGGTCGCTGAGGGTCTTGCCGGTTTGGAGGCAGAGCATCAGTTCGTGCGGATGCGAATCTTCTTTCTTGAGATAGTGGCAGTCGTTGGTGCCCACCATCGGGATGTTCATCTTTTTGTGGATTTCGATCAGGCCGGCATTGGCAATGCGCTGGTGATCGAGTCCGTTGGCTTGCACTTCGAGGTAGAAATGTTCTTTCCCGAAGATCTCCTGGAATTCACCGGCTACGGCCATTGCGCCGTCCATATCTTTCTGGCCGATGAGATAAGGAATCTCGCCGCTGAGACAGCCTGACAAGGCAATCAACCCCTCATGATGTTCCTTGAGAAGTTCCTTATCCATCCGTGGCTTATAGTAGAATCCTTCAAGGTACGCTTTACTGGAAAGCTTGATCAGGTTCTGATAGCCGGTCAGGTTCCGCGCCAGCAGAATTAGATGGTAATAATCGTTGTGGGCAAGCCCGCTGTCCTTCTTGGCGTGGCGGCTTCCCAGCGCCATGTAGGCTTCGCACCCGATGATGGGTTTGACTCCCGCATCCTTGGCTTTGCGATAGAACTCGATCGCCCCGAACATGTTGCCATGGTCGGTCATGGCCACGGCCGGCTGACCGAACGACTTGATCTGCTGCACGAGCGGCTCGATCTGATTCGCGCCGTCGAGGAGACTGAACTGGGTGTGCAGATGAAGATGGACGAACGATGAAGACATGGTCGGATTCTAGGAGGGCAGGGAAGGGGAAGTCAACGAAGCGGGAAAGCGGCCCGCTCCTGTGGTCAGCTGATTCTGCTGAAAAGTTATGTCGTGACTGAGAGTATGGTGTGGCCTCTTCTTGAACTTCCCTGACCCATTTGCTATCCTTCGCCCGCCTTCCAGAATACAAACCACTTCTTTATCGAGCATTTCTCAAGGAGTTTAGACATGGCCAGCATCAAGCGGGCGCTGATCAGTGTTTCAGATAAGACCGGGGTAGTCGATATGGCCAAGGGCTTAGAAGCGCTTGGCGCAGAGATTCTTTCAACCGGCGGTACGGCCAAGGCGTTGCGTGATGCCGGTGTGAAGGTCACGGATGTGGCGGCCTACACGGGTTCGCCGGAGATCCTCGATGGCCGGGTGAAGACGCTTCATCCGAAGATCCATGGCGGATTGCTCGGGCGGCGGTCGGTGCCGGCCCATGTCGATCAGATGAAGCAGCACAACATCGGCCCGATCGATGTCGTGGTGGTGAATCTCTACCCCTTCGAAGCGACGATCGCGAAGCCAAATTGTCCATTTGAGGAAGCGATTGAGAACATCGATATCGGCGGTCCGTCGATGTTGCGTTCCGCGGCGAAGAATCACGAAGATGTCTTGGTCGTCGTCGATCCGACGGACTATGCGAGAGTATTGGATGCGGCAAAATCGGGAACGGTTCCGCATGCCTTGCGTCGCGAGCTGGCGATGAAGGTATTCCAGCACACGGCGCGCTACGACAGTTTGATTGCGGGCTATCTCGAAAAGCAGGTGCAGGGCGGGCAGGAGGGAGCCGTAAAGTTCCCGAAGATCTTCTCGATGCAATTCGAATTGGCGGAGACGCTGCGGTATGGAGAGAATCCGCACCAGCAGGGCGCGTTCTATCGTGAATTCAATTCCAATGAGCCGTCGGTGTCGCGCGGGAAGATTCTGCACGGCAAGGCGATGTCCTATAACAATTTCCTCGATGCCAACTCGGCGCTCGAACTCGCGAAAGAGTATGACGAGTGTGCGGTTGCGATCATTAAGCACAACAATCCCTGCGGCGTGGCGCTGGGCACGACACCGGTCGAAGCCTATGTGAAGGCGCGTGAGACGGATCCGGTCTCGGCGTTCGGCGGCGTCATTGCGTTCAACCGGCCGGTCGATCTGGCTGCGGCGAAGGAAATTACCTCGACGTTTGTGGAAGTCGTCATCGCTCCGGGCTTTGCCGAGGATGCGCTGGCTGAACTCAAGCGCAAGAAGGATTTGCGGTTGCTCGATGTCGGCCCCCTCACGAAGGTCAAGCAGGAGGGCTACGATCTCAAGAAGCTGGTGGGCGGCCTCATCGTGCAGGATCGGGATCTGGGTGTGCTGATGGATTTGCGAGCGCTTCAGGTCCCGACAGCTCGCAAGCCGACGGACGAAGAATATGCCGCCTGCGCCTTCGCGTGGAAGGTCTGCAAACATGTGAAGTCGAACGCCATTATCTACGCCAAGCCTGGGCAGACGGTGGGGATCGGAGCCGGGCAGATGAGCCGGGTCGATAGCGTGAAGCTGGCTGTGATGAAGGCGCAAATGCCGGTGAAGGGCTGTGTGATGGCGTCGGATGCGTTCTTCCCGTTCCGCGACGGATTAGATGCGGCGGCGCAAGCCGGAATTACGGCGGTGATTCAACCCGGCGGTTCGATTCGCGATGCCGAGATCATCAAGGCGGCGGATGAGCAGGGGCTGGCGATGATTATGACGGGCATGCGCCACTTCCGTCATTAGTCGGATGCTGAAACAGGCCCCCAACTTCGTTCTCGGCTCGGAAAAATCCTCAACGTAGCCCAGAGGCTACGCCTCCGGTTTTTTCTCGCCTGCGGCCTCGTTGGATGTCCTGTTTGAGCATCCTCTTAAGGCGCAATTCGGTTGCAGCGGCCTTGCAGGATGATGATTTTGAGAAGCCGGTACTTCTCGTCTAGCCGATTCGCAGGATGGCCACGATTCCGTAGGTGGATTCGACATGATTAAAGAGGGATGGGCGTGAAAATTCTTGTTGTCGGGAGCGGTGGGCGCGAACACACGATGGTGTGGAAGCTCTCCCAGAGTCCGCGTAAACCGCAAATCTTTTGTGCACCGGGGAATGCCGGGATCGAATCGCTGGCGGCGTGTCTGCCGATCAAGGCGGACGATATCACGGCCCTCAAAGATTTCGTCATCAAGGAGCAGGTTGATCTGACGGTGGTGGGGCCGGAGGCGCCGCTGGCGAATGGGATCGTCGACGAGTTTCGCAAGGCCAAGCTGAAGATCTTCGGTCCGACGAAGAATGCCGCCCGTCTGGAATCCAGCAAGATTTTCTCGAAAGATGTGATGGCGGCAGCCAAGATTCCGACTGCGCGGGCGAAGAGTTTTGAAAAGATGGATGCGGCGCTGGCCTATGTCGATGCGCACGAATTGCCGGTCGTCATCAAGGCCGACGGGTTGGCGCAGGGCAAAGGGGTGATCATTGCGACGTCGCGCGAGCAGGCGAGGCAGGCGATCGTCGATTCGATGGAGCATGCCGTGTTCGGTCAGGCCGGCCAGCGGGTGCTTATTGAGCAATTCCTCGACGGCGAAGAACTCACCATCATGGCGTTTACGGATGGGAAGACCGTCGTGCCGATGTTGCCGGCGCAGGATCACAAGCGTGTCGGCGATGGCGATACGGGGTTGAACACCGGTGGAATGGGCGCCTACTGCCCGGCTCCGTTGGGCACACCGGCACTGCGTGTCCAGGTTACCCGCGACGTCTTGCAGCCGATCGTGTCGGCGATGTCGCGGATGGGCTCTCCGTTTCAGGGTGTGCTGTATGCCGGGATTATGGTCGTGAAGGGCGTGCCCTATGTCCTGGAATTCAACGCGCGCATGGGCGACCCGGAAACGCAGGTCGTATTGCCGCTCTTGAAGTCCGACCTGATCGATGTGATCGAAGCGGTGGTGGAACATCGTCTGGATCAATTTACCGTTGAATGGCATGGCGACTGTGCGGTGTGTGTGGTGATGACCTCGAATGGATATCCCGGGAGCTACGAAACGGGGAAGGCCATTCACGGACTCGACAACGACGAGACGCCTGCGACGGTGTTTCATGCCGGGACTGTTCGCAAGGGGTCCGATATTGTGACGGCCGGAGGTCGGGTATTGGGAGTCACGGGGCTTGGGGCCACGATTGCCGAGGCGCAGCAAGCCGCCTATCAACGGGTCCAGCACATTTCTTTTGACGGACAGCATTACCGGACGGATATCGCCCATCGCGCCCTTCGGCGCAGCAGCTAGCAATTCTACGCCTCCTGCATTCTTCATGGCTGTTATCGAATCGTACTCTTCGACAGATTCGTCACTGCTCATTGCCAGGCTTGCCCCGATGGTGCGGTCCGGCAAGGTGATCGCGATTCCCACAGAGACCTATTACGGGCTTGGGGTGAATCCTTTTGATGTGGCGGCGGTTGCACGTCTGACTTCCATCAAGGGGCGGCCTGACGGCAAACCAATCTTGATTCTGATCGGGGACCGGGCTCAACTCGCTGAACTCGTCACGGATGTATCTCCCGCCGCACAGGTGCTGATGGAGACCTATTGGCCTGGACCGCTGACGCTGGTGTTTTCCTCCAACACAAAGATTCCTCATGCCGTGACGGCTGGGACGGGAACCGTTGGCGTTCGGCAGACATCGTGCGCTACGCTGGCGGAGTTGCTTCGACAGATTGGTCCGCTGACCGGCACCAGCGCCAATCGTTCAGGGGAGCCGCCGGCCCAGACTGCGCTCGAAGTGGAGCGGACGCTCGGTAGCCTGATCGACCGTATTGTCGATGCCGGTCCCGCGCCTGGCGGGCTGCCGTCCACGGTGGTGCGTGTATGTGACGGGGTGGAGATGATTCGTGAGGGGCCGATTGATCGGGAAAGCATTCAGCAGACTCTTGCGGCGAGAGGATTTCACCTTAAGTCGTGAGAAGTATGTTATACATCGGCGCTAGGATTTCAGAAAGGAGGGTCGCATGGTGACTGTGATGCGTCAGCGAGTGCTCGTTGGTGTGGTGGCCGTGGTGGGGATGGCGTTGTCGGGGTGTGACTATTGGCCGCCCGCGTTGCAAGCGCAAATCGAGCAGCTTCGTACTGAAGTGCAAACCGTGAATATGGAGAAGGCTCAGCTCCAGAATCAGATCAACGATTTCGCCAAAGCGAAGCAGGATCTGCAGACGCAAGTCGATGATTTGAGCCGGATGAATCGAGAAAAGACCGGCATGATCTCGAGCCTCCAGAACCAGGTGGAAACGTTGCGTGCGAAGGCTGTCAAGGCAATGGCTCCGAAGGCTCCGGCGAAAGCGACGGCTAAGCCGGCCGCCAAACCTGCAGCGAAGACTTCAGCGAAGAAAAAAGCTCCTGCCAAGCGAATGTAAGCCGGCGTCAGGGGTTACGTTGAGCTTGACGTGGTGCCGGATGTGGATGCGCTGCTGGCTGATGGAGCAGAGGAGCTGGTTGTTCCCCCAGAGGCCGGCGGCGCCGGTGCGGTCGTGGTAGTTGACGACGTCGAAGGTGCTGCAGGCGTGGCCGAAGACTCAGATGGCGCCGTGGTGGTAGCCGTGGGCGTTGGTTTTGTCGTTTCTCCCGTCGGCGGCTTCATCTTGTCGGAGTAGTCGGTGATGTACCAGCCTGACCCTTTGAACATGATCGCGGGCGCAGAAATAATCCGGCTCACGGACTTGCCGCACTTTGAGCAGGTCGCGACGGCTTCGTCTTTCATGCTCTGTTTGAGTTCAAATGTGTAAGAGCAGTCGTGGCAGAGATATTCGTAGATGGGCACGTATGATCCTCCGGGATATGCGTAGTCTGTTAGACTGATTGTAATAAGGCTTGTTGTGCCAGAGTCAAGAGGGTGCTCACGCGGTCAGTTTTCCAAACGCGGCGGCAATTCGATCCAACCCCTTGTTGATGATGTCCATACTGGTTGCATAAGACAAACGAACGTGATGCTGACTGCCGAACGGTTCCCCCGGCACCACGGCCACGTGGGACTCTTTCAATAGATAGTTGGCCAGCTCCTGTGGCGACGTGATCGGTCCATTCGGTCCTTTTCTGCCCAATACCCCACTGATATTGGGAAAGGCGTAGAACGCCCCTCCTGGCATACGGCACGATACCCCGGGAATTGCGTTCAGGCGTTCCACCATTACCTTTCGCCGCCGGTCAAATTCCACCACCATTTTTTCCGTAAACGGTCCGCCGAGTTTCAGTGCGGCGACGGCTGCCTTTTGAGAAATCGAGCAGGGGTTGGACGTGCTCTGGCTCTGGATATTGGCCATGGCGGT
The DNA here is from genome assembly GCA_040081095.1 of Nitrospira sp. Lineage (GTDB taxonomy): Bacteria > Nitrospirota > Nitrospiria > Nitrospirales > Nitrospiraceae > Nitrospira_D. The sequence goes on along the minus strand of JBEBHO010000309.1, from coordinate 1,209 downwards.
CAGGAGCGGCTTGGGCCCGGCTGCATAGCCGATGCGCCAGCCCGTCATCGCGTAGGCCTTGGACACCCCGTTGATGATCACGGTGCGCTCGGCGACTTCCGGGCCGAGTGTGGCGATGCTGATATGTGTGGCCCCGTCGTACAGCACCTTCTCATAGATTTCATCGGAGATAATCAAGAGGTCGTGCTTCACCGCGATCGTCGCGATGGCCTCCAGCGTGCGCTTGTCATAGGTCGCGCCGGTTGGATTGCAGGGGCTGTTTACAATGATAGCTTTTGTTCGCGGCGTGACGAGCTTCTGCAGCTCTTCGGGATTGATGGCGTAGCCCAAATCTTCCCTGGTCGGGAGTAGAACCGGCGTGGCGTCGTTGAGGAGGGCCTGGTCGGCGTACGAAACCCAGTAGGGCGTGGGAATGATGATCTCATCCCCATCTTCCAATAGGGCCTCGGCAAGATTGTAGAGCGAGTGCTTTGCTCCACAGGATACCAGTATCTGCGATTTCTCATATCGCAAACCCTGCTCGGTTTGAAATTTATCCGCAATCGCCTGACGCAGTTCATCGATTCCTGACGACGGCGTGTATTTCGTAAAGCCTGCGCGAATCGCAGCTTCGGCAGCGGCCTTGACGGGTTCCGGTGTATCGAAGTCGGGTTCCCCCGATGAGAAATCGACCACATCGATCCCTTGCGCCGCCATGGCTTTGGCGGTCGCGGTCATGGCCAATGTCGGAGACGGAGTAATGCGACTGACGCGAGCGGCGAGTTTCATTGTTTGAGGCTCCGGATTCGTTCTTCAAGACGCCGAGCCACGTCGGGATGCAGGAATTCCGTTAACGGACCGCCGTGCTGGGCAACGTCTTTGATGATGGTGGAAGAGAGGTACGAGTATTCTTCGCTGGGCATGAGAAATACGGTCTCCACATTCTTGGCCAGTTTCCGGTTGATCAGGGCCATCTGAAATTCGTGCTCAAAGTCGGAAATGGCTCGCAGCCCTCGAATAATGGCATGAGCTTTCGATCGTGCGACATAGTCAACCAGGAGGCCTTCGAAGACGGTCACGTCGACTTGGGTCAGGTCCTTCATAACCAGTTTCACCATCTCCAGCCGCTCAGTCAGATTAAAGAGCGGATGCTTGGCTGGATTCGGTGCGACGGCCACGACCACCTTGTCGAAGACGCGCAGGCTGCGTGTAATGATATCGGTATGACCG
>JBEBHO010000244.1:0-8542 GCA_040081095.1 Nitrospira sp. | reverse complement strand
AGCGGGCGCTGCATTCCTAGGGAATTCACCATGGCAACGCTCCATCTCGAAAAGTGCTGGATTCTACTCAACCAAATTTCCAAGAGTCAACGAAGCGAAATACTCCTACAAAAATAGCTCAGCTGACTTTCGCCGTTCGATTGCTCACTTACTGGTCCGTTGCTATACTCCGCTTCATAAATACCCTAATCGCCAGGAGAAAATATCCCATGCATATAAGCGTCATTGGAACCGGCTATGTCGGCCTCGTCACCGGGGCCTGTTTTGCGGAGTTCGGGGTCAACGTCACCTGCATGGATAATGATGCCCGGCGAGTGGAGCGATTGGAAAAGGGAGAGGTCCCGTTCTTCGAGCCCGGCATCACCGAATTGGTCGCCAAAGGGATCAAAGAGGGCCGGCTGAGCTTCACAACGGATATCGTCAAAGCCGTCGACAAAGCTCTGGTCATCTTCATCGCCGTCGGCACCCCCCCGCGGAGCGACGGATCTGCCGACCTGTCATTTGTGGAGGAAGTCGGCCGCGGAATTGCGAAACATATGACCAGCTATAAAGTGATCGTCACCAAATCGACGGTCCCCGTCGGAACGGGTGAGCGGCTCAGAGAGGTCATCCGGAAACACCAGACGACACCCATCAATTTTGACATCGTCTCCAACCCTGAATTCCTGCGCGAAGGCTCAGCGATCGAAGACTTCATGCGCCCCAATCGTGTGGTGCTTGGCGCCGACAGCGATCAAGCCGCCGCGATTATGAAAGACCTCTATCGGCCGCTGTACTTGATTGAAACACCCTTTGTCGTGACCGACGTCCCCACTGCCGAAATGATCAAGTACGCATCGAATGCGTTCCTCGCCGTGAAAATTTCCTTCATCAACGAAATGGCGACGGTTTGCGAACGGGTCGGCGCAAACGTGCAACTGGTTGCCAAAGGCATGGGGCTGGACCATCGGATCGGCAGCAAGTTCCTCCACGCAGGGCCAGGATTCGGCGGGTCTTGCTTCCCGAAAGATCTCGCGGCGCTGGTACAGACCGGAGAACGTGTCGGCTATCCATTCCAGATTGCCGGTGCTGCGGCCAAAGTGAACTATGAGCAGCACCTTAGAATGGTGGTGAAGATCCGTGAGGCTTGCGGCGGGCTCGCCGGAAAAACCCTCGGTGTGCTCGGACTTTCGTTCAAACCGAACACGAACGATATGCGCGAGGCTCCATCGTTGACCATCGTGAAGGAACTCATGAAGGAAGGCGCCACCGTGCGGGCCTACGATCCGGTGTCCATGGAAGAAGCCACGAAGCTCATTCCCGGCATGATTCCCTGCACAGAAACCTACGATGTGGCCAAGAACGCCGACGGGCTCATCATCATGACCGAATGGAACCAGTTCAGAAATCTTGATTTTGAACGGCTCAAACAGACCATGCGTCAGCGGCTGCTGCTCGATCTCCGGAACGTCTACGACTCAGACCGGGTCACGGGGCACGGATTCCGCCATGTGTCGGTCGGCCGCCCCACCAGAGAGCCGCGGCCGGCCTAGCCGGCAGAGGGAACTTGCCTACGTGAGACGAGGCAGTTCTGCACCGGTCTCCTGTTTGACTTTGGGTTTGTAACCCATCCGGTCCAGCACTTTCATGATCCGGGTCTTCAAGCGGTCGTCGGCATCGGTCAGTGCCGTCGCCAGCGGTTCCACCGCCGGCTTGCCGATCTTGCGGATAATCTCTGTGGCCGACTGCCGGATTTCATCTTCTTCAGACACGAGCAACGGCACCAATGAAGGAACCGAAATACCACCCAGCTTGATCAGCGAATCATAGGCGCGCTGCCGCACATCGCCGACTTCATCGACGAGGGCCTCCACCAGCGGCGTGACGGCGCGGGTGTCCTTGAGCTCGCCCAATACTTCCGCGGCGTACTTTCGATTGAGCCAGTGCGGATCCTTGAGGTCCAGCAACATCGCATCGGCTTTTGCGGCGTTCGGATCCTTCGAACGAATCCTGAAACTCTTCGCAACCCGCTTCCCGCCCTCTTCAACGACTCGAATCGTCGCTCCGTCGCCGACTTTGAGCTTCTTGAGATCCTCGAGCGCCTCTTCGGCCACATCCAGGACGACCGTCTTGCCGTCGTATGCGAGCAACTCGACTTCGAGCTGTTTGGCTTCGGGATTGATCGCCACCACCCGCTCAGTGACGAGATTAAACCCGTCCTTCTTTTCGCCGCCCTTCGGACCGATCTGAATCAATTTCACCGGTGCTTCGTCAGCCATAACGTGTGTCCTTCTTCTCTAAAAAGGTAGATGAGTCGCTACTGTTTCGCTGTCCAACCCAAGCTCGCGAGCACGCCTTCGACGGTTTCCTGCACCATCGTATTTTCATCTTCCAGCAGAGGCAAGAGCGGCTGAATCGCCTCCTTGGCCCCGAGCCGCGCCAGCGATTCCGCTGCGTTCCGCCTGACCAGCCAATCCTCGTCCTGCAAGGACTCAATCAACGGACCCACCCCGCGAGGATCCCCGATTTTCCCCAGCGCCTCGGCAGCGTGGCGCCGTACCATCCAGTTATTACCCAAGAGTCCATCGATCAAGGCATCAACTGCGCGCGCATCCCCGATTTTTTTCAAAACACGGGCGACATCCTCCCGAAGGGTGTTGTCGCTCAGCACGTCAACCAGCCCGGGAACCGCGCGCGCATCCCCGATCCGCTCCAACGCCCAGACCGCTGCGGTCCGTACCGCTCCATCTTTATCTTTGAGCGCCTTCACCAAAGGCTCCACCGCGCGCGGATCTTTGAGCTTGCCTAATCCGGACGCAGCCTGTTCGCGAATCGCCCACTCATCGTCCTGCAATGCGTCCAAAAGCGCATCAATAACAGAAGGACCAATCCGCACCACCGCCGTCGTGGCCGCCTCTCGAATGACCACATCTTCATCGGCCATCAGGCCAATCAAACGCGGCACCGCGTCCGACCCCATCTGCCCAAGGCTCGCGATGGCGTGATCACGCAAGGCTTCGTTCTCATCGCGCAATGCCGATATAAGGAGATCAATCCGATCAGATTCTGTCTCGTTACTCATCCTCGTGATTCCCTTCCTGACCTAAGACATCCGTGCCAGCCAAGGCTTCAAGTTTATCAGCGATCAAGCCTGCATTATAAGCCACCAGCCCGTCGCGATCCGTCCTCAGCCGATCAAACAGTTCTTTATGAGGGCGCAACACTTCCACATCCTTGATCTTGGCCAACGCCTCCATCGCATACACCCGGAGCGGACGGATCGGAATCGCTTCCAGATAGAGCTGCGTCGGACGGGCATCGCCGATCAATCCCAGAGCCTTGATCGCCAGCTCCTTCACACCGGTATCCTTATCGCGCTCCAGCCGCCGCATCAACGGTTCGACCGCCCGCACATCCGCAATCTTCCCCAGCAAATCGGCCGCGGCTTCGCGCACCAGCCAATCGTCGTCTTCAAGATATTCGATCAAAATCTCGACGCTGGGCCGCCCGATCCCCAACAGATAGATCACCGTCGACATCCGGGCTTCTTCGCGTTCGCTCGCCCCTTCCACATCCCGAAGCGCGTTGAACGTCTCATCGATCCGTTCACGAATCGCGCTTAGCTTTTTCAACGTGCTGACCGCAATACCCTGCACCGCCGGTTGGCCCATCGCATCGATGAACGCATCGATAGAGCGGGGATCCAGAAGCTGGTCGAGCATCAACGCAGCCGTCACCTGCGCTGACGGATCCGGATGCTTGAGCATTTCACACAGCGGAATCACAGCAGTCGGGATAGCTCCGACCAGATGCGTCATAAGCTGCCGCCTCTCCCCCTCCTGATACTTGGGAAGTAACGCCACAAGAGCCGCTGCCGTATCCGTATCAAGCACCCCCGCCATCTGTTCGAGCGCATGGGCGCCCGCCTTCCGCACCACGTCGTCTTCGTCTTCGAGCAGACCGACCAACGCCACGCCCGCCTGCGGATCTTTAATGCGCGATAACATCGCCGCCACTTCTTTCTTCAACTCCGGCGTACCGGTCAGAAGGGCCTCGGTAAGTGCCTGCACAGCCCGGGGACCGCCAGCCACACAAGCCGCCGTCGCCCGCATGCGCCGCCAGTCCTCTTCATGGACCAGCTCCGAAACCAGCGTTTCAATCGTTTCTTTTGACATACCCGCCCATTCTGCAACGCGCGCATCTGCTTAGCAACGGACCTAGACTCGCCCCGCTCGCCATCCTGCCAGCGCCAGGGTTTCCTTCACGTGATACCGCATATTTTCATCGGGGTGACCGGTCAACAACGGAATGAGGAGCGGAACCACTTTCGATCCAAACTTCGCCAAGGCCGCCGCCGCCTCAGCCCTGGTGAATGTCGGCTCTAACGCCGCGACCAGCGCAGGCACTGCGGCATCATCGCCAATCATGCCCAGCGCCTTCGCTGCGGCAGCCTGAGTGATGACCTCTTCGCTCCATTGATCGCCACAACCAGCGACGGCACGTGTCACATCGGGTGGGCAGGTGCCTACGACAACCTCGATCAACACCGGCACCGCCCGCCGGTCGCCGATACGTCCAAGGGCTTCAACAGCCAAGGTGCGCAATCCCGGCTCGCGCATCGCGGTGAACAAAAACTCAACCGCGTGCGGATCGCCGATATCGCCCAACGCCTTCACGATATCTTCGCGAACGGCAGAGTCCTGGTCATTGAACAACAAGGCAAGAAGCGGCTCGACGGCGCGCGTCGACTTCGTCTTGCCGAGCGACTCCACCGCATGGAGCCGAACCAGCCACTCTGTATGCTGCAACGCCTCCAGCAACGAAGGAATGGCCGCTTCCCCGATCGAGGCCAAGGCTGTCGCCACTTCTTCCCGGACGGCTTTCACTTTATCTTGCAAGAGAGGAATCAGCGGCTCGACCGCCGCGACATTTTTCACACGGCCCAAGGCCTTCGCCGCATGCATGCGCACGATCCAATCCGCGCTTCGCAACGCGGCCACCAGCGGGCCATAGACCCGTTCATCCGCGATAGAGGCAAGAATTCCGGAGGCGGCTTCCTGAACCGATAGCTCACGGTCAACAAGACAGGCGCCCAGGGCCTCCACGGAGGGCGCGCCGATCGACGTCAACGCCCCGATCGCGGCTTCCCGCACCGCCCGATCGCGGTCGCGGAGGATCGACACCAACGGCTGAACCGCACGCGGATCCTTGAAGGATCCGAGCAGGCCGGCAGCTTCTTCGCGAATAGCCCAATCCTCATCTTTGAGGGCTGCAATCTGCTCTGCCACGGGATCCTCCACGCTGGACCTCCTGAATCGAGCCGACAACCCTAGCACACGGTTTTTTACAGGGTCAACGGAACCGGAACGCCACTGGCGAGGATGTGAGAAAGGACGGCAGCAGCTCCTGGCACCTTAGCTGGACTTGGCCACGTCGCCGGACGGCCCGAACCGTCCGGTATCGCCCAGGGGCCGATCCACCCGGAGATTGTCCGCCTTACTGGAGCTGATCTGAACTTCTTCGGCAGGAGGTGACCAGCCGAGCGTTTCTAGTGTTTCAAGGACGATCAACCGGAGCGCATCTTTGGCTGTCAACCGAACTGACGCATAGGACAGCACTCGCTCGCCCTCAGCTTCCACTTCGGAGGCTTTCGGATCGTAGAGGAAGGCGATCAACGGCTCAATGGCGGTATCCCCGATGACCGTCAACGCTTGAGCGGCCTTTTCCCGCAACACCCCGTCTTTCAACAACATGATGAGATCGGGAATAACCGAGGGATCGCGGAACTGCCCGAGAGCCGTGGCAGCCGCTTCCTTGATAAAGGCATCTTCGCTCACAATGCAACCCGGCGTCGGAGACCCTTCCTGCTTAATGCCCTTGCCTTTTAAGGCATCCAAGACAGCCGGCAAGGCCCGCGGATCGCCGATCATGCCGAGCGAGGCAATCGCATGGCGCTTGACGACGCCGTCTTTCATGGCTTCCAACAGGGCCTCGATGGCTCGTGAGTCGCCGATCATACCCAAGGCAATGGTGGCATCCTCGCGAACGGCGCGATCCGGATCTTTCAACGCCGTGATCAACGCATCGACGACATTGGCATCGCGAACCCAGGTCCGGCCGATTTGATAGTCAGTGGTCATCCCGCCCAGCGCCCGGGCCGCATGGCACCGCACCACAAAATCTTTGTCTTTCAACGCCTCAACCAGCGGATTGACCGACGCCTGCCCGATACAGATGAGCGCAGTCCCGGCAGTTTCCCGCACGATCTTCGACGAATCCCGGAACAGTTTCAGCAACGCCGGCACAGCCTTGGCATCGCGAATTTTCCCGAGCGCTTCAGCCGCCGCGCTTTTCACTGCACCGTCGCGATCGCGGCAAACGGCCATGAGGGCATCCACGGCAGCGGTCGTCCGAATCTCGCCGCATGTTTTTGCCGCATGCTCCCGGACACGCCAGCGCTCATCTTTCAACGCCGCAATCATGCGATCGACGACCGTCGGCCCCATTTTCGCCGTCGCCTCGATGACCTGATTGCGCACTTCCATGATGGAGTCGTTGAACAGACCGACCAGCGCTTCCAGCGCCTTCGGCCCACCGATCTTTGCCACCGCACACCCGGCGTAGGCCCGCACGGACCAGAAATCGTCGCTACAGGCGCTTACCAGGGCATCGATCGTCTTGGGATCGCCGAGTTCAGCCAGCGCTTTCGCCGCCTCTTCGCGCGTGGCATCATCGACGTCTTCGAGCGCTTCTAACAAATCATCTACCGTGGGCGTTGTCATAGTGGTTATGGCTTCTGTTCGTAATACTGATCCCGTTGTCCCCCGTGGGGATATGTCCGCTTGCACTTAATCACCAGCGTCTGGGTACCGCGGCCTTCGACACATTGATCCAGCGCCTTCGAAAACTCCAACGTCCCGGAAAGATTCACCATGAATGGAAAATCAAATGTGAACGCGATGAACTTGTATTTCCCCGGCTTCAGCTGCAATTCCCGGCGATCGGACGTCTTCGGCGCATCCAGCGAATCCGGATCCGAGTGATAGATCGACGGCGTGACACCGGGAACTTGCCACCAGGAAGCCGGCACGAGCTGCGTCGCGTCGATCGTGATGGGATGCTCCTTGAGATGGGTCGGCGGTGGGCCAGCCTGCGCGACCATGGGCCATACGCACGCCAGAACACCCAACATCGCTGCCCCTGTCAGAACCACGCTCCATTGACGACTGAATCTCTTGCTCATGATCGCCCTATTATTTCTTCGACGAGGCCGCCGTCGGCGCGACCGCTGCCGCCTGGAAAATTTCTTCGACCGCTTTGCTCTCCCATTCCGTATGGGTTTCGAGCCCAAGGATGCGCATGACCGTCGCTCCGGTATCCATGATCGAGACCGGCTGGTGAATGACCTGCCCGTGCTTGATACCAACACCTGACGCGATCCAGGGCACCATCGGCGTGCCCGCTATAGTGGCCTCTTCACCGTTCAAGTCCGTACCGGGTCCGCTGAGTGCCGTCACCAGCACGGTCGTCCGGTTTATGAGCCCATGCTCTTTAAACATCTCCAACACGGACTTCATCGCCGCATCCACAGCTTGCAACCCCTGGCGATACTCCTTGGAATTCCACCCATGCGCCACACCCGCCCGACCGGCTTCCGGAAGATGGACCACTAACAAATGCGGCACGGAGAGAATGGCATGGCCATACCCATGGCCACTGGTGGCTTTCTGGAAGTACTGGCGAATGTAGGAGACGATTTTCTCCGAACGGCACTCCGGACGTAAGGCCCCGCATAATTGATAATCCGTGTACACCTCAGGCCGCGCCAGTTGGTAGAGCGACTCGTCCATATAGAAGATCGCACTATCGCGGCCGCCGCTCAAATCCAGGTAGTCGAACATGCTGGGTGAACGAGAGTAACCGCGGCTAAATTCAAAGACATTCCAGGTAATGCCATGCTTTTCAACCGGCATCCCCGTGACCAGCGACGCCATCGTCGGCAATCGCAAGGCCGGATTCACGCCGGTGGCAGACCACGTTGCCGCTCCGTCCTTTACCAGTTTGCTCAGGGTCGGCATGGTCCCGCCCTTAAGGGAATCCTGCCCGAACCCTTCGAGGACAAACAAAATCACATGTTCGGGAGCTCCCTGTGAGGGAGCACTGGATTTGGGCATCGAGGAGGGAACGGCGCCGGCTGGCCCGGCCAACATCTCAAGCCCCAACACAGACAGACCGACAATAAGAGTGAGTATACGACGGCGTATGCGGTTCATGGATGTGCGTTATTCCTTTCACCCATAAGGGGATGCGTACCTTAGCATGCGAATTTTCTGGAAGGCAAGATGGCTCCAGAAGCCGCTGATCGCCTGGCGAAACAGGGGTCCCGGTGTTATGCTGGACTCCTCTGATCCGTCGGAGTTGCCGTCAACCAACGGAGTCCTGGTGCGTCGGTCCTCTCAGGAGAGGGTGAAGGCCATGGTGGCTCAGTCAGGACAAGAGGCAGCACCCCTGACCTCTCAACAGCTTCCTCAAATCTTGTTGTCCTCGCTCCTGCTGATCGCAA
>JBEBHO010000144.1:0-8568 GCA_040081095.1 Nitrospira sp. | reverse complement strand
AGATCTTCGGCCTCAGCCCGGTTCCCAACCATGCGATAGGCGAGATTGATAATCGCCGCGGCATGCCGATCGATAAGCAGCCCGAAGGCCTCATGATCCCGCTTGAGGCTCCGCGCAATCAATTGCGCATCGTCAGGCCCGCCCTGTTGGTCCTGCGGCATCCGCACGCTCACTCACTCCGCCTCGCTGCCACGAGACCGTCTGCTTTGGCCTACTTGTTTCATTAGACGGCTCTACACTCGTTTCGTAAACGGCCTTCGCCCCGATTTAGAACCGGTAACTGGCACCGACCGTCAGGGCATAATCCGGCGCCCCATCTGAAAGACCGACCGTCACGCCTCCGCTAAAACGCCAGGCTTGGGATGCCGTATAATTCGTCGCAATAAACACATCACGGGCATTGACGAATCCTCGTGCAATCGCACGATACTCCTCATAGTACGCGCTTACCAACAGCGCCTTGGTGACATAATACCCGGCCCCCACGTCGTACCAATGCTGATTCTGAAAATTGATCCCGTCCGGATCGCCGATCACGTTGTACCCGCCGTCCAGAAACGCAATCCAGCTTTCGCCCAGCATTTTTGAGACTTCCACTCCAGCGCCATAGTCAAACCTGCCGGTCCCCAATCCCTGACTGGCACTCGCCGTTGGGAGCTTCATCCGCCCCGTCACCGCAATCAGTGGCATAAAGTCTTTCTCTTCAACCACATAGTAGCGGCCCTTGAGAATAATGTCGCCAAGACCCGACGTGGTCACTTTTTGACCAGCATTTCGCGTCGTCAGCCCACAGACACGGTCCTTGCCGCTCACCCCGGATCCTTTCCCGCTACAGCCACCGTCATCGGTCGTTCCTCCACCACCGCCACCCGATCCACTATGCGGATTGTCATCAATACGGGTAGCAGACCCGCCAACAAGCGTCGTCCGACCATCGGATGTGGCCGCCACAAAGGGAATCACCACTGTGACATCTCCGTCCTTGAATAACCGCCGCACCGATAATGGCGCATAAAAAAAACTGCTCGTCGTATTCGTTCCGAATTTTCCCGCTGAATAGGATGGCGTAAACCCCACCTGCCAGTTCTGCTCTGAAGGTACCGGTCCCTGGTCAAGTTTATCCGCAGCATGCGCATCGATGCCCCATCCTGCGATTCCCAACGCAACACCCATAATGCCTACGGCCCACTTCTTCACCATGATCCGTCCCTCTCCTCGAGGGCATTCCACGAAATGCCCTCCACGGTTGAACTGCCCTGCACCTGTCTCAATACCCTTACGCCTAATAACTCTGACAGGCACTTCACCCTAGCTAGAATCTTGCATCCTGCAACTCTCAGCGCTCGGCACCGCCAAAAGCCCAATGGCGCCGGAGGGGTACTCCGGCGCCGTGCGTCACCCCACCCTAGGCGCCACTTTGACTTAGTGCCGACCGGCTCGCTCCGGCTTCTCCGGACGCTGCGGTCTCTCCGGACGCTCGGGGCGTTGAGGCCTCTCAACCTGCTCCACTCGATTGGGTCGGTCCATCTGAGCCACACGCGCATTATCCCGGCCTTCCCGGCCATGTTCGCCTGCAACTTGGTCAGCCCGATCGAGTCCGCGCAACTCGCCGCCGGCATTAGACCGACGATCGTCACGGCGATCGGCTTGTCTGTCTTCGCGTCGATCGGCACGCCGGTCTTCACGGCGATCCTCCTGCCGAACATCGCCAGCCTGTGCCACGCGATTATCGTCCCAACCGCCTCGACCACTATTGGCAGAGCCTGGCCCACTGTTGGCGGAACCGGATCCGCTACTGTCACCACTGCCTCGTCCGTTGCGATTGTCCACTCGATCATTTGCGCCATCAAGCCTGAGCCGATCGAACTGAGCCCGCAAGCTCTGCCGCTCCGTTTCGGTCAACTGCGACAGGTCGATGCCTTCGATCCTCGCGCGTAGTTGCCCCTCTTCCCGCCCGACTCTCGCGCGAACGTCATTGTTACGGAATGTGACGTTTCGCTCCGCTCCGTTGGGTGACGGCACGACGGTTGAGATTTGCCGGAGGAGGTTCTTATTCGGATCGCTGTTCAGAAACAAAACCCGTTGCTCAGCCTGCGTGAGCGACACATTCCGGAACTGCACTTCCTGGACGCCTGGCCTGGCGAATTGGGTCTGAATGGTTTGCTTCAACGCATTCACATCGACCGTACCCGCCGTGGTCCGAGGCAATGCCCCCAAGATCTCCACCTGCCCGTTCTGAATCGGCTGCGCTGTCTGCGCCCAGACCGACGTCGCCATCATTGCCAGCACTCCTACAACCCAGACCGACATCATATGATGTTTCATGATCGACCTCCGTATTCGTCCTGTTCGTCTTCCAGTTCTGCTTCACGCCACGTCACGACCGCGCCATTCCGCCGGCCCTTCACCTTGACCACGGTGCCGACCTTCACCGCATTGAAGAACGCGGCCCGACCGATGAGCTGATCGTTGAGCCCCTTGAACTCATCCGCTGAGATCCCCGACGTATTCACGGACAGCCCCAGGATGGTCAGGTTCGGATTGGAGACCGCCTGCACCGCCCCCTGCAAATCCACATCGTCATCGGCCAACCGTTGCTCCACCCGCCAGATTACCGAGCTGGAATGTTCTGACGCCCTCATTGTGATTCTTCACAAAACCGCGCACTTCAGGCGTCACAATTCCCGCCGGCTTCTTTTCAATGAACGTCGCCTGAATCACGCCATTGGGGCGAATATGTCCCTTCACTTCGACAAAGTCCGTTCCCGCGACGAGATTGCGCACCGACTGGCCGGGAATATTGTTGTCGATCAGGGTCGTGCTATCGATCAGCACGGTCTGCCCCATGACTACGAGGCTCAAACCGTCTACAGCCACCGGCTGGACCAATCCTTCCACAGCATCCCGCTAGCGAACCGAAACGGCTGACCGCTGATCTCCCGTCGCAGCCCCTATGACTGCGACCGTCATCCCCAACTTCAAGTCGCTCTGGCTTCCAGAGAGGCCGTCAACATCGAACGACGCGCCTGAGGTCTCGAATCTCTTGCCATTGACGTAGACGCTGCCGAACCCGGTGACGGTACCGGAAGCGGCAGCCGTGCCTGTAGCGCTGCCAGCACTACTCGCTGCCGGCGCCCCGTCTCCTCCTCCGCTTCCACACCCCCACAACATTCCGACAAGCCCGATCGCGTCGACGACATACACCATGTTATTGAATGTTCGTTTCATAGCCTGAATCCTGGCGAATTTTGAATGGTTACGATTTCGATGTAGGCGGCTCGCTCGTTTGCAATCCCGCCGGCGTCGGTCCGTCCGCCAAGACATCGGCCGACCAGGCAACACGGGCCGGACACCATTGCCAGACGCCAAGGGTGATGATTCTCGTCAGTCCGGCTGGCAGACAGGCAGCCGTATTCACCGACACCTCGCGATTGACAACCCGCGTCGAAGCGCCGCAGCGGCGCAGATATGGTTCACTGGATAGTTTATGAAGATCGAAGTGCGGCACGAAAAAGGCGACCACCGGCAGCGGCAACACCGCGAGCGATGAATCGTCCACCCACTCACTTCCAGCGCAATGACCGTCAAGTCCGGCTGTTCGCTTTACATCGTCACGAACCAGGGTCGACGTGCACCCGGATAGCAGCAGAGCCCCTGAGAGAATAAAGAGGCTCGTTTGTGCATAGACCTGTCGCATACCCCCTCCTTCCAATCCCGTTTGATGGGTTAGACGGAGGAGGAATGGAAAGGTAAACAACCGGTTTTAGCGAATATCCTGAAAGAAGGCTCGGGGGAGGACGGGCAGACGAAATTCGACATGGAGGATGATGAAGAGGACACGGATAAAGCTTCTCCAGACACCCATTTTCAGGAACTTACGGGCGTCGGTGACGACGGGCGGAGAGAGCAACAACGGAGTCGTGACCTTGATCAGCCGCTCACAGAAGGCGACGTCTTCAAGAATCGGCTGGTTAGGAAATCCACCGAGTCGCTCAAACAGGGCACGGCGCACAAAGAGCGCTTGGTCACCGTAGATAATCCGGCTGCGGATACAACGGAAATTATCCAGAAACGAGATCAGCTTGAGCCGCCAGTCGTCACCAGCAAATTGATGCATGAACCCGCCCGCTTGGATCGCCTGATCTGCTTCCATCTTATTCAGTCGTTGGATCGCCCCAGTCGGCAAGATCGTATCGGCATGGAGGAAGAGCAGCCATTCGCCGGTCGCCAGCTTGGCGCCGGCATTCATTTGAACGGCGCGGCCTTTCGGCGCCACAATCAGACACACGCGCGGGTGTTGGTGAACAATCTCCACCGTACGATCGTCGCTGCCGCCATCGACGGCGATGATTTCATAGTCACCGGACTGGCGCGAGAGCTCATGGAGCGTGTGCGGGAGCGCCTTCTCTTCGTTGTAAGCGGGGATCACGACGGAGATCATACGGTTAGCCACGCCGGGAGATAGGTCGTCACATCCGAGGCCCATGCGGCGGGATCTTCTTCGATCGTATCGAACAAATCGGCGAGTGTGAGCACCATGCTCTGCGTCAGCGCGAGATAGCCCTCCGCCCTGCGTCGGAGATCGCCAAGGTCGACCTGCCCCGCGGCCACCGCGCGATCGATCATTCGTTCGCCGAATGCATGGTGCGCTTCTTCTTGCTGGAGCAGTATCCGCCGCAGTCTCCCGAATGGCGCATCGCGCTTTGCCAGCCCGGCTTCGATTCGATGGAGAATCGCTTCACCCAATCCCTCGAGAATGATCTGTTCGGCCAGGAATGTCTCATAGAGATCCTGCCGCGCCAACGCATCGTCAAGTTTCTTGCGATACTCCTCCAGCGCCGGCAAAAACGGCGCATCGCCGAGATGCCTCGGCGCGAGCCAGGCAATGGCTCCCTGAAACACGAACGCATGCGCCGCCTCCTGCCGGGCCTGGCTGAGTAGGAACCGACGCGACCGCGTGTCCGGCGCCAAGGCCGCCTGCGCCTGCGCACAGTCGTGCGCCATCCGTTCACCATGTTCGAGAAACGTCAGCAGCCGCGCGATCGGCACTTTTTCATCCGGACGTACCAGCATGCATTACCTCTTTGGTGCGGGACCGTTCAGATTCCAATCATAGTCCAGAAACTCGATCCGATAGGACACTGTCGCCAGCTCCTGCGCGAGCACGGGGTCGCTCACGTATTGCGCGACATATCGTTGCAGCGATCCGGCCTTGGATTCAAAATCTTCTATGAACCAGTCGAAAATTTTCGACAGATACGCGACCCGGTTTGCCCTATCGAACCGGTTCCTGGACGGATCGTTAATAAATCCGCGCGCCCCTCGCTCGAGCTGCCGGTTCAACTCCGCGCCGTCATAGGCCCACGGCTGTAGTCTGGGACAGGACGCCGACGCACAGACGATGGCAAAGTGCATCCGCGGCTCGTGAAATTGCGCGATAAGAATGTCCCGCTCCAGATCGTAGAGATTGAGAGAGGCTCCTCCCATGCGATAGGTCCGCCTGATGAAGTACCGATACCGCCCGACCCATGTTCCGGGAGAATAGCCGTCCAGAATCCCTTTGATGGCATAGGCGTTATACGCATTGATCCAGAGCGCCAATCGATCGTCTTTCGGCAGACGATTCGGATCGACACGGTCCAAGTCCTCCAGATATTGCACAAACCGCTGGTCAACCAGGATCGCCGGATAATCCACCTCCCCGTCCCGCACATGCGCCTCCAGCACCTCATCGAATGGCCGATGAGAGAATTCCCCGGGCGCCAACGGCATGGTCGGACTGTAGTTCGTGGGCACCGTCGAACAACCGCCCAGAACCGCAATCAGAACAGTCATCACAACTCTCATCGCAACAACTCCTGTGCCCCTCACAATGTGACCGGCGTGCGAAGCGCTGTGAGTGGATGCCGCACGATCGAGCCGATAATCCGGCTATCGAGCCGATTGCAGGACGATCTTCCCGAACAGGTCGCAATGGTGTCCCGATCGAACCCGGCGAGAATGTCGCTCAAGGACGCCGTCAGCAAATTCCCGGAATAGGGCAGAGAGAGACAGGGAGCTACGTTGCCGGACGCGTCGATGGCGATGCTGTACCGTCCCGCATCGCAAGGCTCCAAAGCACGGCCCTGCACCCAGCGAACATTGTCTTCAGCAAAACGCTTCAGTGATCCCGGTGGAATCAGCGCCTCGTCCAGCAGTTGCTGAAATAGCGCGCCGGCCTGCTGCCGTTCGTACATCAACGCCAGATCCTTCTTTCCGTACAATCCCACCTCCCAATGATAGGCGCCGACCACCGGGAGCATTCCCTGCTCCGTTGCAAATCGGATGACCGCCGGAACCTCGGCTCGATTCAGCTCGCTCACAATACACACCAGACACTTCTGATGCGGATACTCGCGGAGCAGCGCGATCCCTTCACGCACCTGATCGAGTTGATCGGCTCCGCGAATCTGCCGATAACGCTCACGATCAAGCGTGTCCAGACTCACAGACATCGTCACTCGATGCCGTGCCATTCCTGCCAGCAACGGTCGTGTCAACTTTGTCCCGTTCGTGATGAGAGTGATCAAGAAGCCTATTTCACCAAGGTCATCGACAATCTCCGACAGGTCGCGGCGGAGCAACGGCTCCCCGCCCTGGAGAAAGACCACACGAACCCCATCTCGATACAGCCCGATGAAGACCCGCCTGATCTCATCCCTGGTCATTTCATACCGACCTTGGTTGAGCGGCAGATCGCAGTACCCGCAATTCGAGTTGCAGCGCAGACACACCTGAAAGACCGCCAGCAGCGGCCTACCCCGAATAAGGTTGCGGACCGGCGCATAGAGGGTTCGAAGGGAGGGCATTCGACTATGTCCCCATCCGGTCAAGCCCCTGCTGACCGATGCCATCTGCTGTCATCCTGAGCAGATTTGCACAGGCCGCTGCCATTTTTTTTCCTCTTACCATGCAGTCTACGTGTCCCTCCTTAGAACCCCACCCTAACCTCTGGTTTTTTCAAGGAGTCCTCGACAACCTGCATACGGCATGTGCCTTGCTGTATCGGCCAACCAAGAACTATGCACCGTTCATTTCTAAGGAGGTTGTCGATGAAGAACCAGATGAAAAGCCCCATGATGACGATCGCTGTTGCCGCCCTCGCCATGGTGGCGCTGCTCGCTGCGCCGGCGTTGGCCAAGGATAAAGAAGCGAAGAAGAAGTCGTCCGGGATGCACCATTCCTCTGCCGCAGCTGCCGCCTCGTCTACCGGCCATATTCCCGAAGTCGGCCATGCGCCGAAAGCGGGCGAGCATGACTCCAAGCCGGGCCCGGCCTGGAAGACGGTGGGTGGAACGGTGAAACAGATCGATAGCAATGCCTACACCGTAGAAGATTACGAAGGCAATCAGGTCAAGCTCTATGTCGGACAGGGCACGAAAGTGATCAAGCAGAAGAAGGTCGGGGACACGGTCCGCGCCGAAATCACGCGGGGTGGCTTCGCAAATTCCGTGCAGTAACGAAGTTTGAATCCGCGCACCCACCCGGGTGCGGAACGGTCCTCGAGGGGGGCTGGCCCTGTACAGGCCAGCCCCCTTTGCTTTATCCGAACCGGCTATCGGTTACTTCGCAACCTTCCTGAATTCAATATCTCCATAGAACGCAACGGCCCGCTCCTTGGTATTGTCCGTATCGCTCATGATGGCGACCCCGTTAATCATGGGCGGCTCTTCTCCGAAGGCTTTCTTATAATCCTCGTAAACATTCCGTTCCTCATCCACCCATACTCCAACCTTGGACAATCCGCTCTCAACAACGATCATCTGTGCAAAGTCGGTATAGGCATTCTCGACGATGGTGCCGACCGGCGTCTTTGTCTCCCAGATATAATTCAACGCACCGATAGGAATGTCGCCGAAAAGAACCCTGCCCGCCTTGTACTTCAATTTCTTCCCGAAGCTCACCTGGTCGGGGTCATAGGCAAACGTGATGTACAGCCGTGCCGGGTAGTCGTCCCCGTCTTTCCGGCTCACGTCGCTATGCTGGAGCAGATTCTCGACTTTCCACCGCCAGCGGACGATTGGATAGTCCTTGGGATTGATAGCGACTTCCTTCGTCAGCCCGGAGGCCGACGCCTGGCTGACCGCCTGTACGACCACCTGTTCGCCCTCTTTCACCAGCGCGTACTGAGTCTGCTTGGGAATCTTCTTGAACGTCAGCGGTTGCCAGCCGTTTGGCAGGCCAGGTCCAGGCTGGTCGGATGAAAACGTTCCAACTTCGAGCACCTGTGCCGATTGCGCATAAGATAGTCCTTGAATGCCAAGGTCTCCTGCGAGTACGAGGGCAAGAGATATTGATCTGTGCAGACGCCTCATACGGAGCACGCTCCTACCGTCTCATCCAAGCGAACAGTTTTATCAACCGATTCTTGGTCTTCTGCGTGAAGTGCGCCTTCCGCCAAAGATTCACCACCTTTTTATTGACCTCCGCTTGCGTGGGATAGGGATGAATCGTCCCGGCGATCGTCTTCGCGCCGAGTCCGGCCTTCATCAATACGGAGAATTCGCTGATCATCTCGCCGGCGTGCGC
>JBEBHO010000210.1:0-30153 GCA_040081095.1 Nitrospira sp. | reverse complement strand
TATCGGGGCCGCGATATCAAGGTTATCCGCATACCCGTCATCGAAGGTGATGGCGGTTTGACGCTCTGATTCAATGCGCAGATCGGGATCAAGCCCGACGACACGTCCGGCATGGCGGTCCGACAGATCACCCATGTGTTGTTCAAAGATTTCCGGCCGCACTGAAAACAACCCGCGAGCATCACCTAACGCAGGAGAACCGATCGCATGGTAGAGCAGGATGCGCAAACCGAGCCGTGGCGCACAACAACAGCGGCCGCAGGCGACCAGCTCGGAAACGGCGCGCGCGATGACCCTGCGGACACTCACGGCAAGTTACCACCTGTCATGGCTGGCGACCGCAGGCGTTCAATACCATGGCGGCATAAAATTTCGGCACCAGCGGATACGTCATAACGGCCTTAAGAAAATACCGCCAGGCAGCGGAGAACTGACCGCAATCTTGCAACCCGCGCGCACCGCTGTAGTAGACCAGCGCCAAACGACGGCGTGCGCGCAAGGCACTTGCCCCACTCCCGCTCACTTGACCGGCGAGGTGATGTTGGACGACCGCCATCACCGCCTCCATGTTACGCAGCGCGACACGGCTCTGATTGCCCTCATGAATCAGGTATTCGCCAAGAATGTCGGACACAAACCCGATCTTCGCACCGGCTCTGGCCAGCTTGAGCCACAACTCGTAATCCTCGGCGGTAATGAATGCCGCCTCTTCGCTGAAGAGGCCGACTCGTTCCACGAACTCGCGCTTGACGACCACCGCGGAAGTTGAAATGCAGTTGCCCTCATAGAGCAGTCCACTGTATGTGGCACGGGCTTCCGGGCCATAGGCGACCGCACGAACACGATCACCCGGCCCGACCCACTTTTCGGCATGGCAGACGACGTCAAACCCTTCCTGCAAACGCCGCAGGCATCGGTCGAGCTTCTCCGGATACCAGATGTCGTCGGAGTCGAGGAAGGCGATGTAGGGCGCGGTGGTGGCGGTGATGCCGTGGTTGCGTGAGGCCGCGATGACCCCGTGATTGGCAAAATTGACCAAGCGAATTCGCGGGTCGTCATAGGACTCGATCACTGAGACCGTGTCGTCCTGAGAAAAATTGTTGACGACGATGGCCTCCCACCGGGTGAAGGTTTGCGCGAGGATGGAATTCAAGGCGCCACGCAAGAACTTTGCGTGATTGTAGGTAGGGATGACGATCGACACGACGGGCGCCGGCATGACCCCCGTCATTTCCCGAACGCAGCCATGCACAACCCCAACGTGGCATCGATTTCCTGATGCACCTGTGAGGTCAGTGAAAACCCGGTGGCCTTGAGCTTGTCACAGGAATAGGCCAGAGACTCCGGCAACGGTCCGGAAGGTTCCGGCCGGATGATCGCCAGATCATGGTCGGTCAGCACTTTCCAGCGCGCTGCCACCTGCTCCGTCATCGAAAGAATCGATAGGGCGGCATCGCCTCCGAGGTTGAAGAGCCCGTCCGACAGAAGTGCAGGTTCGATCTGCACTATGTGCAGGACGGCTCGCACCACGTCTTCGAGGGCAATGAAATCTCGCAGCTGCGAACCCGCCGTGTGCAGTTTCAGTTGGCCGGTCACGACTGCCTGCCGGCACAAATCATTGACCAGGAGCGTCCAACAATTGGCCTCTTTCCACACCGGTACGCCGACCGCGTTTGAGAGTCGCAGGACGACGCCCTGGATCTGCCCGCGCTGGCTGGCACCCAACACGGCATACTCCCCCGCAAGATGCGACGTCGCATAGGGATGCAGATTGCGCGGACAGGTCTTTTCAGTGATTGTGCCTGCCAAGGGGCTGGCATAGACATGGGCCGTAGAAAAACAGATGAACCGTTGCACGCCTGCTCGCATGGCGCCAGTCAGTAAGCGAGCGGTGGCCACACCGTTGAATTCCAGTGCCGCCACCGGATCCGCGGCACAGTCCTGGGCATTCATGCCTGCCGCGTGAATCACCACATCCACACCACGGCAGCTGCGTTCCAATGCAGCGGCGTCATGCCAGTGAATGAGCGCGACGTCCGCCTGGGGCAGCCAAACGGGGGACGGGTATGCGTTGCGGGTACCGAGAACGATTGCATGGCCGGCGTGATGCAAATGCCGGGCAACCCGCCCGCCCACAAAACCGAACCCTCCTACGACGAGTATGCGCATGGATTCAATCTATACGGCCCAGGGCGCACCCTTTGCCCACAACGATTCCAGCAACTCATGGTCGCGCTTGGTATCCATGCAATGCCAGAAACCCTCATGGCGATACGCCATCAACTCGCCGGCCCGGGCGGCTTGCTCCAACGGCTCGCGCTCCAATAATGTGCTGTCGCCGGCGATCAGATCAAAAAATGCCGGCTCGATCACGAAGTACCCTCCGTTGATCCAGCCTTCATGCAATTGCGGCTTCTCCTGGAAACTCGACACCCGCGCGCCATCCAAGACCAACTCTCCGAAGCGGGCCGCCGGGCGCACGGCGGACACCGTGACCATCTTCCCATGGCTGCGATGGAACGCCAGCAATGCCTTCAGATCGATGTCGGCGACACCATCCCCATAGGTCAGCAGGAACGGCTCATTGCCGATCAGCGATTGCATGCGTTTGACGCGGCCGCCGGTCATGGATGCGTCACCCGTATGTACCAGGGTCACGCGCCAATCGACCGGATCGGTCTGAAGCGGCACGAGGACACCCGAGGCCAGGTCGATCGTAAAGTCGGCGTTCAGCGCCCGATAGTTGAGAAAATATTCCTTGATCACCTCGGCCTTGTACCCCAGCGCCACATAGAAATCCTTGTGCCCGAAGTGCGCATAGGTCCGCATGATGTGCCACAGGATGGGCTTGCCGCCGATCGGCACCATGGGTTTGGGAATTACGTCCGTGTATTCGGCCAGGCGTGTGCCGAAGCCGCCGGCAAGCAGAATGACTTTCATAAATTAGTTCCAGCCATAGGAGATCTCTGTCAACGCGCGACGCTGAACTTCATCGGGATCATGGGGGATGCTGGCAATGTTTAACACCAGACTGTGAGGGACCGCCAGTCCCTGAAAGCCAAACCAGATGCCAGGCGGCACGGTAATCCGCGCATAGCGATCCGCGCCGATCTCCTCGACCCGAAACTCATTCCCGCCATCCACATGAAACACGAACCGCACCCGCCCCAACGGAACGATGAGGTTCATCGTCATCCGCGTGTGACATTTCCAGGCTTTCACGGAACCGGCAAATACCCATGACAAATAGGCTTCTCCGAAGCCTGCATAGCCGGCGTCACTCTGTTTCATGGCATGGAGCACATCGCCGCCAGCAGTCTCTATCTTTGCCAGGGGAGTCAGCACAATCTCTGCAAGCGTCATTGGGCCCACGCCAATCCTTGCTGCCGGGCCATCGCCGTGTAGGCAGCCAGTTGGGCATTCGTGGTGTCGGCAATCTGCTTCGGTTGCTGGTAGTAGGCGCGATACCACTCTGCGGTCAGGCGCACCGTATCCTCAAAACCCATCACCGCATGCCAATGCAAGTAGTGCAGGGCCTTGTCACAATTGAGCTTCAGCAATCCCGACTCGTAGGGACCGGCCACAGACTGCGACACATCCCGCCAGCGTACCTGATCCCAGTGCGCCGCCATCCGCTGCACCAACTCCAAGACACTGTGATTCTGCTCCGCAGGAGGACCGAAGTTGAACGGCTCGCCATGCAAGTCCTGCCGTTGCGTCAATGCAACGGCAAGGCTCAGATAGCCGCTCAGCGGTTCCAGCACATGCTGCCAGGGCCGCGTGGCCTTGGGATTGCGCAACTCAACTTCGGCATTGATCGACCACGCCCTCACGCAATCGGGCACGATACGATCCGCTGCCCAATCTCCACCGCCGATCACGTTCCCCGCCCGCACAGACGCGATGCGCACCGGACTGGTGGCCTTGGGGAAATACGATTTGATGTGCGAACGGATCGCCAGTTCAGCCGCGCCTTTCGATGCGCTGTACGGATCCGGACCTCCCATGGCGTCGGTTTCACGGTAGCCCCACACCCACTCGACGTTGTCATAACACTTGTCGCTGGTAATGAGCACCGCCGCGCAAGGCGTCTCCAGAGCGCGCAGAGCTTCCAGCACGTGCAGCGTACCCAATACATTGGTCTGCCAGGTTTCAATCGGCTCGGCATAGGAGCGCCGGACCAACGACTGCGCCGCGAGGTGAAACACAAAATCCGGCTGAGCGGACACGATGGCGCTCCGTAACGCGGATTGATCCCGGATATCGATGCGCAAATCGGTCATGCCATCCGCCAGATGCGCTGCAGAAAAATGTGACGGATCGGTCGGCGGATCGAGGGCGATGCCGACAACCTTCGCCCCAAGCGACTGCAGCCATGCGGCCAGCCAGGAGCCTTTAAATCCGGTGTGGCCGGTCACGAGAACCTTTTTGCCGTGAAATACGTTGCGTAGCGTCATACAGGATCAGCCTGATGCAGATGAATAAATATGCTCAGTCGACAGTCTCGTGAGCGACTGAAATAATCGCAAACCAATGCTCTCTCATCGATAAACGCTACGACGTGCCTACCCCGCATAAAGACGCCGCTTTATTTTCTATCAGACATACATACTCCTTCGCCATTCGATCCGCGAGAAAGTTTTCCTTAAAGCGCTTGAAACCCATCCGCCCCATCTGCTCCCTTAAAGCTTCGTCTCGCAGCAGGCTCACGATTCGCGTGGCAAACTCTTTGGCATCATGACGACGAACGACAAACCCTGTAATACCGTCCCCCACAACCTCCGGCAGGCCACCGACGTCCGTCACGACCACAGGCAGCGAACAGGCCATCGCCTCCACAACGGTGTACCCGAAAGACTCATGATTCCGGGAAGGCATGACCAGCAGTCGAACCTGCTTCATCAAATTGCCGATATCCGGACGATGGCCTTGCAGAAGAATATGCGACCCGACAGGGGAGGCCTTCCGCAAGTCCTTCACGACCTGCACTTCCTCATCGGTTCCATCTCCGCAAATCAGCAAATAGGCGTCCGGAATACTCGCGACCACATCCTGCATGACCCGGATGATGAAATCATGTCCTTTCCGTGCTTCATACACGGCCAGCATCAGGATGATCTGCGCGCCGGCAGGCAATGACAATTCATGCGCCAACGAGGATGTCCCGATCGGGTCGAGCGGTTCAATTCCATTGTAGATATAGGTTTTACGACAGGATTGAAGGCCTGATCGTATGGCCAGGCTCTCAATGCAGGCTGAAGACACACCGACGAAGCCGGCTGCGGACCTTGCCATAAACAGATCCATGAGTTGATCTCGTACCTTGCGAAACATCGAACAATGATACGGGATGGCCAGGTTATGAATATTGTGCCAGGCTAATTGTTTGGGCTGAAAGCGCGCCCAGGCGATCGTGGCCGCCACACAGGCATCTCCCCCCGGATAACTTCCATTGACCACCATCAGCCTGTCCGGGCAAAACTGTCTGTAGAGTTTCCCGATCATGAACACCAAATACGGAACTCCGGCCAGCCCGAACAATCCTCTGACGGCAAGCCGCACAAGGCTTGGAGCCTGCGCAAATCTGGAGTTGATATCCTGCGCAATCAGAAAATCGTATGGCACAATTTCGACGTAATCGGGTACCCGCGCCCGGATCTCAGACAGTCCCGGATGCGATCGATTGCAAAATACGATGATCGAATCGGTTTGAGGCCAATGGCGGATCAGATTAATGATAAATGTGTCCAGGCCACCCTTCTTGATATTCTGTGTAAAGAATGCCGTCTTCACGGAAATGCAACGTCCAGGAGCAGATGGTGATAGACCCCGGCATTTTCAGGCGGAGGAACGGAAAGCGCCGGCCGCAGTATCGGCAACAGAGCAATCGCACACTTGTTTACAACCCGGCCCATGAATCCCAACTCGCTTCTTTCCCCGTTCACGATGGCTCGTTCGAGAAACAACGTGAAGAGCGCGTAATACGCATTCCCGACTTTTCTTATCTTCAGGACTTCGGCGCCGTTGCCTTTGAACAATTCCTGGGCGCCGAACGCGGTTAAACGAAGAAAGTCGTGCGGGGTTTCGTGCTCCCGGTACAGAAAAGGAAGGCTGACAACCGCCCGGCCATTAGGTTTCAAGAGACGGCGCACCTCGCCCACCACAAAAGCGGGATCCCGCACATGCTCCAACACATCGAGCAATAGCACGAGATCGAAGGTGGAGTCCGGAACAGGCAACTTCGTACCGGGTTGAATGACATAATCAATGTCACCACGAACATTTTGGGTAACGTCTGCCTTCACATACCGGTCGCAGGAAATACGTTCCCGATAGGGTGAATTTCCCGCGCCATAGTCAAGCACCGAGGCGAAATGACCGGACGGCAGAAAGTTCGCAATCTCCCTGTGAAGGACGAAATCCGGGTTCCACAACCCGTCATCGACGGCGCTCAGTCGGTTTGCTTCATACATGTTGTGCCATACGGGCGAGACTACGGCGGATCCATCGCTTCACGTGCAATTTTCCGAAACGCATCCGCGCAGATCTGCCGATAGTCCCCGCTGACGCCCGGTTCTCGAAAATACTGATGTTCGACTTCCCCGTAAAAGCTCAGATCCCTGGCCATCGCTCTCTTGAGCGCATCACCGCCGATTTCGGTATTCAGGAGCGGCTGCTGGCGAAATCTTCTGATGACATCCCGGAATCCCCGCCTTCGCCATTCTGTGAACGATGCATCATCAACCAGCACGACCGGCTTTCTCGAAACGATGGCCTGATCAAGCGCGAGCGAGAGATGTCCGAATGCCAGCGAACATCCCTGCACAAGCCGGAGAGTTTCACCGTACAATACCTCTCGCGACCCGAAGCACGCTTGCGGGTCAGGGTAATGATACTTTCCCGAACAGCCAACCTTAACCGGAATGTTCAAGCTCTCTTCCACAACACGAAAGAGCTCCCTCATCCGTCTATAGTAGGATTCAACATCTACGCACAAAATATTCTGGTGCAACTGTGCGTCCGGATCGAACGCGATGCTTTCATCCACGAACACGGCATATCCATTCCGCTCCCGGAATGCACCGTCATCCCATAGAATTTTGACAGAGGGGATGCTGATAACCTGCGCCGAGGGATACCGCGCGACGGCCTGCCGGCGCCCTGTCGTGCCGGATGTGACAACGGCAACGGGGCTGCAGGACCGGCTGTACCAGCGTGCTCTCAAATCGCGAAGGGGCTTTTTCAGGTAATCGGAGAATGAAACTGTGGGATCATACGGATCGAAATGCTGAAAAACATACTTGATCCGATGCCGGCTGAACAAATCGATCAACAGATCGTCATTGAGCATCCGATCGAACCGGGACAGATAGAAAAAAACGGCTGTCGCATTTTTGCGCAAGGCCTCTGCCAATTCGGCGGGATCGGAAAATATCGTGTGACGAGGCCCCTGGTACCGGTAGTTTTCGGAGCCCGAATAAAACCCCGCAAGCTTTTCGCCCGTAATGAAGAGCGGCGCCAAATCCCAGAATTCGACGTCGAACCCGTTCTTCGCATACCACCAGGCATCAACCTTTTCACCGAATATCCTGGACGTCGGCAGCGCGCTGCACACAATGAGCTTCACTGCCAGTGTTCCTTCAGATATCCCGCGCAGATACTCCCACGGGCAGCAAGCAGTCGCGGCGCCCAGCGGAGCTTTTGACTCGCATCATCCTCTGCTGATTCCCATATTCTTGTCGCATGAAAATATTCCAGTACTTTCTCCGAGAGATAACAGTTGAAGGCCGTCTGCTCCTCGCGAATGTCCGGAGACAATAGAAATTCCTTTACCGCTTCGAGGATATCGCTGGAAGAATTTTCAAGATACGTCACTCCATCCACCATCTGACCGGTACCACGAATCTCGAAAAGATGCCGGTCGATCTGCTCCTTCAGCGTAAGAGACCGATTCCCCAGGACCGCCTGTTTGGGTATGAAGAGAGAGCCCCGTCGGTACCACATGCAATGGGAGAGAGACAGACAGTTCACGGTCAGGATGCGCTTTTCGAAGAGGCCCGCCAGGTCGATCGGTCCCGTTAAAGACCCGATATAGAATTCGCAATGCTCGACCAGGAGCACATCGTGCTTTTCACTTCTTGCGCGGCTATGCGCATAATCAAGCACATGGTCCAAATGGAGCGGGGGCATCGCCGGATCACCGAGCCGAACAACGACATACCCCCGATTCGTGAGTTCCCTTAACGCGGGAATGTAGTTGTTGATATTGGCGTTGCGGGGAGAGGAATAATCGTGATCGTCAAAAAACCCGCCGGTGCGGACATGCAGACACACAAACTTCTTGCCCGTCAGATCGGGGAAGACGCGCTCAAGTTCCGCACGGGACCGGTACTGAACCTGTACTTTTTCTTCTAGTTCACGCCCCCAATCAATGGTGACGTTCTTGACATCAAACGGGACCGTCGCCTCGCCCCACAACCCGGCCTGACCAAATACTTGGTCACTCAGCTCGACGCACCAGTTGCTGGTACGAAAACCCAACAGCGAGCATGCCTTTCTTATTCCGATCCCGACAATTCGCAGAATGCTCAAGACCACAGTCAGCAGATAGTTGAAAAGTTCGAGCGCCGGATTGTCCACCACCAGCGGGTGCCTGATATTCAGCAACTGCTTGTTTGCGTTGCGAAAACGCACCTTGCCGAACAGATCCCATTTCCGCTTCAGAATAATGAGCCGCAACCCGTCCCGGCGGCACTTCAATAGCGCAAAATACAGATCTTCGGCGCGATTGCCGAACGCCTCGTACGGCTTGATGATCCAGTAACACCCGACTCTCATTCTCCGGTTACCAAATGCCCCAACCGCCATCCACCGACAAATTGTGCCCGGTCACATATTTCGACAGGTCGGATGCCAGATAGGCGACCGCCCCGCGAAAATCATCTTCCTGCGCCATTCTTCCCAAGGGCGTCCTCGCTGCGTACCGCTCGACAAAGGCCACCGGCTGGCCCCTGAAGATACCGCCGGGGGAAATCGCGTTGACACGAACCTTTGGCGCAAGCGTGGTCGCCAGCCAGCGCGTGACTTGAATGAGGCCTCCCTTGGACGCTGCATAGGCTGCCGGGTTGGCCATCGTGGTGCCTTCATACAAGCGCCAATCAGGACCATATTCTCCATAGATTGAGGCCACGTTGATGATGTTGCCCCCCGACGCCCTGAGCAACGGCGCCAGTCCCTGGCAGAGCTCGAAGGCAGCCGTCAGATTGACTTCCAGCGCCCTCCGCCAGGTCTCGATGGTTTGATCCTCAAACGGCACTGCCCAACCTTTTAATTCAGAAGTGCCGACGAAGGCCGCGTTATTGATCAAAACGCTAAGCCCCTCCGTGCCGGCACAGAGCTGCTTTACAAGATCGGTGCGCTGCGCGGAGACCTCCAAATCACAGACTCGGCACTGAGCCGTCACGGTCCAACGCTCGGTAAGTTCTTTCGCGAGTAGTTCGAGATTTGAACCCGGGCGATCGACCAAAACCAAATCCGCCCCTAACTCAGCCAGGGTGTCGGCCAATACCCGGCCCAGCCCCCCCGCGGCACCGGTTATCAAAGCTCGCCGGCCTCTCAGGCTCATCAACTCACTGATTGCTGGCATTCTATTTTGCTCCTGCCCCCATGAGGCACTCGGCCATCTGGAAATCCAATGCGGTATCAATGTCCAGCGCCCGCTCCGCAGGCACAATGACAGCGCGGACTTTTCCTTCAAACACCCCTTGATGACTCATGACAAACCTCGAGTTGGCCACGTATGCGACAGTGGTCATGTCGTACACAACTGGCGCATCTTGACGACGGCTGATGCCGGATTGCGGCGGGATGACCAACCCTACGGTTCCATCCCCATTCCTCTTGACCATGTTGAAATACGGGCTGCGGCGCGCCTCCGTCACCGTAATCACCATATCGACGCCGCCCTTCTCGTACTCATCCAGACACAGTTCGATATCAACGGGGAGTCGCAAGGGGGCTGTGGCAGGAATTGACACCATCGTATCCGGCATCTCCCCTTCGCTGGTTTTCAGATATTCGAGAGCGTGCCGCCAGGCCATCCATTCAGGGCTGTGATCTTGCGCAAGATGCGATGGACGCATGAAGGGCACCTCCGCGCCATATTCGCGCGCCACCGCGGCAATGTCTTCCGAATCGGTAGAGACGATAATCCGCTCGATGCGATTGACCGCAAGAGCCTGCTCAATCGACCAGGCAATCAACGGCTTCCCCGCCAACAACCGGATGTTTTTCCCGGGCAATCCCTTGGAGCCGCCTCGGGCAAATATGAATCCAATGGTTTTCATGCGGGTCATCAGCTTTTCACCGAACCTATGTCCACCTGCCGGCCCGAATCCTGCGCCGAGCGTCTGGCAGCCTCAATGATGTGCAGCACCGCCAGGCCATCCTCCCCGGAGATCATTGGCGGATGTCCGGACTCAATGCAGTCCAGACAATGTCGCCATTCCGCCCGATAACTGTCATCTCGCTGCTGGGCATGACGAAACACCTCGTTCCATTCCCCGTTCCCGGCCGGAAAGTGCTCGACAACGCCCGTGAGCCCGTTCCAGCGCAGGCTTCCCGACTCTCCGATGGCCGTGCAGAACCGCGTGGTGTCATGCCGAATGAAATCAAGCGTGACCGTGCCGACGAGCTGGTCGGGAGCCTGCGCGGATGCAAAATCGAGAATCAGATGGGCCGTATCCTCCACGTCAATTTGCAGCGCGCTCTGTTTGCTGAGCGATGCCCTCACCCACCGGACATCACCAAATATCCATCGTAAATAGTCCAGTTCATGGCTAAGCTCCAGCAGCGCCCCGCCACCCAAATCACGACGGGCGGAAACGCCCAGGCGGTAATCGGACTCGGGTCTCCAGGTGGGCAGGTATTGTCCGACTTCGCAGCGCACCGATAGAACCCTGCCGACCATGCCCTCATGCAGTAGCCGGCGGAAACGCTGTAGCGAAGGCAGGAAACGAAGATTGTATCCCGTGAGCAAGACCAGATTCTTTTGCCCGGCAACCTCGAGCAGTTGCGGGACATCACTCAGCGATGCAGCGAGGGGTTTTTCAATCAACAGGTGAGAACCGGCGCTGGCCAAGGCCACGGCGACCGGGATGTGAAACGGCGCCGGGTTGGCAACGACCGACAATTGCGGGGCAAAATCAATCGCTTGCTCAAGACTTGAGAAACAGCCGTCCGCATATTCAGGAATGTGGTCAGGAACCTGACGACGAAGCACCCTGATGTCGGCATCCGGATTCAGCTCTCTTGCCAGGCCGAGATGACGTTTTCCGATACTGCCAAGACCGACGATCAGAATGCGGCTAATCAAGCGCTGCTTTCCATTGGAGACGGGCCGCCATTCAGCCTTGCCCCTCACCTTGCTTCCGGGCCAAATTCAAATCTTCAGGCCTGCCGACATCCAGCCACGGCTCATGCATCGGGTAGGCCACCGTACGCAGGGCTTGCGCCTGCAATCTTTCAAAAAGGACCGGCATGTCACAATGCGAGCCGGACTCCAAGGCGCTGAGCGCCTTCGGATCGAGGGCATACACCCCCGCATTAATATGACTGCGCGCAATAGGCTTCTCTTCAAAGCCGATGATATCAATCCCCCTGGTCTGAACTACGCCAAAGGGATGCTGCCATTCATGCACCCGCACGGCCATGGTGGCGATGGCGTGATGTCGCACGTGAAAATCGAGTAATTCGCCATAGCGAATATCCGTCATCACATCGCCGTTGGTCACGATAAAGGAACAGTCGGGCCGAGGATTGAGCAGGCTCAACGCCCCGACGGTCCCAAGGGGTAACTGCTCCCTCAGGTACTCCACCGTGACTCCCAGACGAGCGCCGTCCCTGAAATGCTCTTCAATCATATGGCCGAGATAGTTAACGGCCAATACGAAACGGGTGAAACCTTCCAGCTTTGCACGCTCTATGATGTGCTCAAGCATCGGCTTCCCGGCAACCGGCAGCATAGGCTTGGGACAGAACTCCGTGTGCGGTCGAAGCCGCGTTCCCGTGCCGCCCGCCATGATGATCATTACATTCGGACGCGGCGCAGGAGCGACAATTTCGTCCCAGAGATGCAGGCCGATGACTCGATTCTGTTCATTAACGACGGGGATCTGTTGAATCTTGTTGGCGGCCATCACTTGCATGACCAGATCGTGGCTCATGCCGGAGGGCACGACCAGCGCGTTGCGATGGATCACCTCCGTGATCGGGCTGTTGAGACCTAACCCCTTGAGCAGCCCCCGCCGAATGTCGCCATCCGATATCGTGCCTTCGAGTTCACCCTTTTCGTTCGTCACCAGCACGATCTTGATCGCAACCTCATTGAGGTTACAAATCGCCTGCTGGATGGTCGCCTCGAGCGGCAGCACCGCGCGGCGCCAAAGTTCAACAGCTTGGCTCATATGTCCCATCCGGAGAAACAGACCGCTCCAGATCATGAAACCGCTTTTGAGCCAGTCCGGATACATCGCACGTCTTTATGATTTCGATGATCCTGTCACTTGCCCCACGCTGTCCATACGGATTTCTTATCGTCTTCAGACTGGATTGAAAATCGTCCGAATACAGGCGTTGCAACGCGGCCTTAATTGCGGTCCGGTTTGGCTGGCAATTGATGACACTCGAAGCCTGCAACCGGCCGCGTTGGCGATCACCGATATTGACGGTTCCCTTCCGCAATGCCGGAGCTTCGAGCAAACCACTGGAAGAGTTCCCTACCACCCCATCCACTTGAGCGATACACGAAAGGTAGCGCAGCGGCCCTAACGAGGCATAGGCACGGGCGTTCGGATGCTTTCCCACAAAATCCTCGACCATGTGACGTAACGCGCGGCCCCCCGTATCGGCATTCGGCAAGGTAAAGATAAGATTCGTGTCATGCAGATCGGCCAATGCGGTTAACAGTTCCGACATCTGATCTGTAGCAGCAGCCGACTCCAGTGTGGAGGGATGAAACGTGACCAGCAGGTTTTTGGAAGCGAACCTGAAATCAAGCGCAGCCTCCAGCGCCGACCGATCCATCAATTCCAGACGCGAGATGGCATCAACGCCGAGGCCGCCGACGAGAAATACCCGTTCGGGTGACTCACCGAGCTGGATCACCCGCTTCCGGTATTCCTCTGCCGCCACAAAATGCAGGTGCGACATCTTGGTCATGGAATGCCTGAAGGCTTCGTCATAGGCCCCCTCCGTCACCTCGCCGCCGTGCAGATGCGCGACGGGAATGCGGGCAACCAAAGCGGCGGACACCGCGGCAAAGATTTCGAACCGGTCACCCAGTACCACCAGCAGATCAGGCTGCAGTTCATCCAACGCATCGGCAAACCCAATCAAGCCGAGCCCCATGGATTTTGCAATCCCGACCGGCGTATCCGAGCTCATGAGCATATCGACCTTGCGATCGATCCGGAATCCGTCCTGCTCAATCTCCCGATAGGTCAGGCCGAATTCCGGCGACAAATGCATGCCCGTTGCAATGACCTGGAGTGTCAGCGAGGGCTCACCTTTGATACCCTGCATGACCCAGCGCAGCAAGCCATATTCGGCTCTGGTTCCGGTTATGACGCAAATCTTCCTGGTCATAGCTCGATCAATTCATCGACCCCGAAGTCCCTGGGTGCCACACGGCCGATCACCTCATCCAAGCGCATGGGGGAAATGCCCGTACCGGGCCGCTTGGCAGTGAGGTTCTCGAGGCTAAAGAGTTCTCCCGACTTGATCTGCCGGCTGGCCACCAGTGATTTTCTGGCAACGGGTCGGTTCCTGGCCTCACTCGGAGTCAGACGCTTAATACCATCACCAAGCGCCACTTCAATATGGCGAATGGCTGTGACCATGGCTTTCAGTTCTGCCGGCTCAAGACTGGCCTTGTGGTCGGGCCCGGGGAAATTACGATCGAGCGTGAAATGCTTTTCAATGACGGACGCGCCCATAGCAACGGCGGCAACCGCCACCTCGATCCCCGCTGTGTGATCGGAGTAACCGACGGCCACACCGAAGGCGGCCTGAATGCTCTGCATGGCTCGCAGGTTCACTTCATTCATAGGCGTGGGATATTCGGTAGTGCAATGCAACACCGTAATCTTCCCGCGCGACGTGCCGGCCTGCTCAAGCACAGTGAGCGCATCCTCAATCTCACCGAGTGTGGCCATGCCGGCTGAAAGAATCACATGTTTCCCAAGCCGGCCGATGTGGCGCAAATACGGCAGATTGGTAATCTCGCCGGACGGAATCTTGAAGCGATCCTGGCCGAAGCTCACCAGCAGATCAACACTCTCGATATCAAATCCAGTAGAGAAAAATCCGATATTGCGGGTGGAGCAATGCGCAATGAGCTCCTTGTGCATATCAGCGGTGAGTTCCAAACGGCGAAGCATTTCATGCTGGGATTCCCCGCTATTCGTAGTCTGGCTCTGGTAGCCAGCCTTTTTCGCCGTACGTGTCACCAGGCGATCCGCCTTGAAGGTCTGAAACTTGACGAGATCCGCGCCGGCCTCGGCGGCCGTATCGATCAACTGTTTGGCCAATCCCATGTCGCCATTATGGTTGACCCCGGCTTCGGCAATGATCAGAGTGCGGCTGATCATGATAGGCGGCTGTCCGTGTATCGGGTCATATCAGGCTGATTATGCCGCACAGCGAGTCCCATTCCCACGATGCAGTCCGACCCGATAGAGACACCTTCCCTGATGATGCTGCCGCTGCCGACAAAACTCCCTCTGCCGATCTTGGCTTCGCCATTGAGGATGGCTCCAGTAGAGATATGACAATGATCCGCCACGGTCACTCCGTGCTCGATTAATGCGAAGGTATTGATGATGCAGTTAGCACCTATCCTGGCGCCGGCATTGATAATAGCCCCGTGCATCACGATGGTGCCTGCGCCGATAGCCGCGTGGCGGGAGACGTAGGCATTGGGCGCAACTATCGCCGGCAGGTGAAACCCCAGTTCGATAGCCCGTTGATAGAGGCGGATGCGGAGCGCTGGAGAATGAATATGGCCCACCGCGATGATGGCATGTTGGTGATCCTTGGCGAGTTTGGGAAGATCACTGTCTACCGCAACGACGGGGTACCCCAGGTGGTCGGCATTCATTTCCTCCGGCAAGCCAACCAGTCCGGCAATTCTATATATATCGAGTTGCTCAATGACATCGATGCAGGCCTGGGCATGGCCTCCTGCCCCAATCACAATTAAAGATGGCTTGCTCATGTGGCGGCGGGAACCAGGCTTGCGCTGCTCGGAATATTGATCACACGCCGTGAAAGCGATTCGGCGCCGGTAAGATCCATGCGCGGGGAAACTTTGAAATGCAC
Source organism: Nitrospira sp. (assembly GCA_040081095.1). Taxonomy (GTDB): domain Bacteria; phylum Nitrospirota; class Nitrospiria; order Nitrospirales; family Nitrospiraceae; genus Nitrospira_D. The sequence continues at coordinate 14,775 of JBEBHO010000210.1, read as the reverse complement.
CAACTCATGCATCAACACCCAGGCAGGACGCGTCATGAAACCGGCGGCGTTAGTGGCCTTCAAGACAAGATCTCGCTGACTCTCCTGTCCGGCATCCAGCACCAGCGTCTGTAGCCAATAGTTGCTTCGACAGTCCTCCGGCTCCGCCATCAACCTCACGCCAACCACGGGTGCAAATGCGGCCCGGTACCGGTCGAACAACTTTCTTTTAGCGGCAAGCAGCGCCGGTAATTGTTCCAACTGGGCGCAACCCACGGCAGCATTCAGATTAGGCAGGCGGTAGTTATAGCCGATTTCGTCATGCCGGTATTCCCAGGCATGCGGTAATTTGGCAGTCGTCGTCAGGTGCTTGGCATGGCGGGCGAGGGCTGCGTCGTTGAACAGGATCGCCCCGCCGCCGCCGGTGGTGATGGTCTTGTTGCCATTGAAACTCAAGGTCCCCATCAGCCCGAAAGTGCCCGTATGCCGGCCATGGTAGTAGCTGCCCAGCGACTCGGCTGCATCCTCGACCACTGCAAGGTGGTAATCGCGCGCCACCGTCAGAAGCCCATCTAAGTCTACAGGATGGCCGAAGGTATGCATGGGAACAACCGCACGAATGACCTGGCCGGTCGCACGATTGACGCACTGGCTCCCGCGTTGCTCGGTGCGGGCGGCGAGATACTCGCGCAGTTTCGCCGCATCAACACCCAAGGTTCGAACCTCGCTATCGATAAAATGCGGCGTCGCGCCGCAATAGGTCACGGCGTTGGCGGTGGCGACAAAGGTCAGGGTGGGGATCAAGACTTCATCGTCGGCTTTTACGCCTGCAAGCTTCAGCGCAATGTGCAGCGCGGCCGTGCCATTGACCACGGCAACCGCATGCTTCGCCCCGGTAAAGCGAACCAGGTCGTCCTCAAAACGATCAACGAACTTGCCCACGGACGAGACGAACGTCGAATCGAGGCATTCTTTGAGATACAGCCACTCATTACCACGGAAAGTGGGCTCGTGCAGAACAGAAGGACCCGGCCCGGCAACCTGCAGTATCGCCTTGACAACTTGATCTGCGAGCGTAGTCACGGGGCCGCTGTTCTTCACAGATTATAGATATCCGACTTATAGCCACGCAGATACTTGGGCTGCGCAAACCACTCGGCCGTCTCGGTCAACCCGCACTTGAGGCCTTCGCGACTGCCATAGCGAGGCTGCCAGCCAAACAACCGCTTGGCCTTGGTGTTGTCGGCCCACAAACGTTCAACCTCGGAATTTTCCGGACGCACGCGTGCTTCCTCGGTAACGATTTCAATTTCGGCCTTCATCACTTCGGCAATCAAGCGGGCGGTATCGCCGATGGAAATTTCGAAACTGCTGCCGAAGTTGACCACTTCGCCCACGCCTTGCTCGGAACTCAACGCAGCAATAAAACCGGCCACCGTATCGGACACATAATTGAAATCACGTGTGGGCGATAACGCGCCGAGCTTAATCTTCCGCTGGCCGCTGGCAATCTGGGTGATGATCGTCGGGATCACGGCACGCGCCGATTGACGCGGTCCATAGGTGTTGAAGGGCCGGGCGATCACGACGGGCAACCCGAATGACGAGTAGAAGGAATACGCCAGTTGGTCAGCCGCGATCTTCGTGGCTGAATACGGCGACTGTCCCTGTAACGGATGCTCTTCGGTAATCGGCACGAAACGCGCGGTCCCATAGACCTCGCTCGTCGAGGTGTGGATCACCCGTTTCACACCCAACTCACGCGCGGCCTGCAACACATTCAGCGTGCCCTTCACATTGGTATCAACATAGGTATCGGGCGAATGGTAGGAGTACGGAATAGCAATCAGTGCGGCGAGGTGCAGCACCGCGTCGCAGCCCGTCATCGCCTCTTTGACTCCATGCGGATCCCGGATATCACCGGCAAACACTTCGAACTGGCCCTTGATGTCCGAGGGACAGTCGTCCAGCCACCCCCAGGAATTGAAGGAGTTGTAGAGCGCAAACGCTCTGACTTGATAGCCTTGACGCACCAGCGATTCGGTGAGATGAGAGCCGATGAACCCGTCGGCGCCGGTGACGAGAACTGTCTGCGAGCGGCTTGTTGATTTCATAGTTTCTCGGTAAGCGATTGGGTCGCCAGCATTGCGCTGAGAGTCCCGCCGTTGCGTTTGGCCAGCTCAGGAAACGATCCCTCTTCGATTATCCGCCCCTGATGTAATACATAGACTGTGTCTGCCTTTGCAATGGTCGATAACCGGTGGGCAACGACAAGAATGGTGGTATCCCGCGCAACCCGGTCAATCGATTCCTGGATGAGGCGTTCCGATTCCGAATCGAGCGCGCTGGTCGCCTCGTCAAGAATCAACAGGTCTGGCTTTCTCAACAACGCCCTGGCAAGGGCGACGCGCTGGCGCTGCCCGCCGGAAAGACGTAGGCCGCGATCCCCTACGGTAGTATCCAGCCCCAATGGCAATTCACGAACAAACGCCTCTGCGTTGGCCAGTTTCAGCGCCGCCCACAGATCGGCTTCACTCGCTTGTTCAAAAGACCACAGCAGATTGTCGCGGATGCTTGCGTGAAAAAGAATGGGATCCTGAGGCACATACCCCACCCGTTCTCTGAACGTGTTTTGTTGCCATTGATCCAATGGAATCCCGTCGATCAGCACCTGTCCCTGAGCAGGAATCTGAAGCCCCAGCACCAGATCGATCACCGTTGACTTACCGGAACCTGATTCACCTACCAAGGCCACCATTTCACCCTTGGGAATGCACAGACTTACATGATTCAAGGTCTTCGAGCGCCCGGAATAGGAAAAGCTGACGGCTTTCAGCTCTATGCCGTGCACAAGCCGGGTAAAGGCACGCTCTCCGCTGACCTCCTCGAAATTGGCGGCGGTCTCACGCAGCGACACCAACTGCTCATAGCTGGGAAGAAAATTGCTGATGCTGATGTTACCCTGCACGAGTGCGGCAAGGATCGGCAGGGCTCCCAGAAAACTCCACATGACGGCTCCCAGCTCGGAGACGGACGATCGGCTCTCCAATCCGGATCCGACTGCGATGATCATGGCCAGCATCGCCAGCGGCTGGAAAAGCCTGGGGACCGCTGTCGCCAGGGTTTGTGACCGCAGCGTGGCGCTGACATGCGCATCGAATGTGTAGAGATAATGATTGAGGGCCTGCTTCTGTCGGCCAAACCCGAGCACGAGTTTGGCGGCGCCCAGCAATTCTCCGAGCATGCCGATCGCCAGATTGGCCGTCTCCGTGTTCAGTTTCCCGAACCGATACACAACACGGTGCAGGAACATGAACGGAACCCCGAACAACAGAGCCAGACCGAGCGCCGTCAAGGTCAGCTTGGCGTTCAGCCAGAGCGGCACCGCGAGATAAATACCAAGCTGGATGACCTGAGCGAACAGGCTGGCGAGATTTCCCATCGCATCACCGATGGTGCCCAGCTCGCGATTGAATGTATTCAGCAGTTTCCCGTTGGCGGCGCTGCTGAAAAAGTCCCACCGCGCTTTGAAAAATATCCGCAACGCCTCGCTGAAAAGCCCTCGCACTACGGCGTATTTCAACGTGAGAATGGCATAGCGAATCGCAACGTCCAGAAGCCCCTTGATTAAATGAGAGCCGACAAACAGACCGCCCAGCACCCAGAAAACCGGCGGCCAGCCCGCATAGCGCAACCATTCCAGCACCACCCGCGTAACCCGGCTCGGGTCAGCCAGCGACGGATCGAGCATGAAGTCGGCTATCGGCACCACCAGCAATACTGTGAGGCCGGCGGAGATCCCTTCAATGGTCAACAGGAGAAACAGCAGCCCGAAGTGTTTCGGATACGTGTGCATGAACTCCAGGAAGATAGTAGCAATGGCAATCTTACGATCGCCTGTCGCTGGATCTGACTGGTCTTTTCTCAGTTGCACGATGTTCCGATATCCTCAACAGGCAGGTGCGGCGGGTGGGAATACATTCGTTCGCCGAACAGACGGAGCAAATGGAGCTGCGGCACTTTCAGGACAACCGTCGCTTCAGGGAAACTGCAAGACACTCATTCTTGGCTGGGATGCCGATGGAGAGGGGAAACGGGCCGCGGAACTCGGTAAAGGTTCGCTATCTTTCAGGCGCCGTGTCTTGCCATCGAGATGTTTACGAGGCATGCTCAGCGGCATTATAGAAAATTGACGTGGAGCGGCTTGGGTTCGACGCCTGGACGGATTTTTTCGATTCCTTTGGCATGCCTGTCGAGCGCAACGCTCACATAATGTTGAATCGGTAAGGTACCCATCATTGTTTGGGCATCAAACGCCGGCGAAGCAAGGTAATTCATTGCGCGCCAGTACCGGTCAGATTTCCAAATGTCGAGGAACCGCTCTTCCGTGAAATTGCCGATATGGAGCTTGGAGTATCGCGCATTGAAAAACATCCCTGAAGGAGCGACAAGTCCGCTGCCGCTGATCTGCAACAGAAACTGGGGACCATAAAATCGCTTGTAGGGTGGCTTATCACCGTCCTTGATTTTGTCCCATTTGACGATAACCTTTGTACGGTCGTTGCTCATCGACTCCGCTTGAACAAGCAGGCCATGAAGGCTCTCGTATTGGCTGTAGTCAATCCCTAACGTATGCTGCTCATCATCTGAGCAATGCTTGATGACGGCATAATCCACCCCGAGGTCAAGACCAAGCTGGGCAAATGGGATGATCTCATCTCTGAGATTCGGCATTAACACCATCTGGATGCCCAGTGTGACCGGCAACGATTGACGTCGTTTCAAATCCACCGCATACCGGATGTGCTCCATGGCCCGGTCAAACACCTTGGTATGCTCCGGCCCTTTGTACATGATATCCGCATAACTCTCCGGCCTGCCGGCAGCCACCGTGAAACGAACCCATGTGAGATGGGGCAAGACCTGCTCGATCTTCTCCGGCTCCCACTCCCACCCGTTCGTCGCATTGCCGACATCGATGCCGAGCTTCGCGGCATGTTGAATAAACGGCACATAGGCATTCGATAGCGTGCTCTCTCCATCCGAGACCAGCGACACGCTGCGTATGCCAATCGCCGCAAAATCGTCGAGCAGGGTGAGGGCCCGGGGAACGGTGACGCTGCTCCGCGCCTGAGACTCCTGCATCATGGCATAGCAAAATGAGCACATAGCCCCGCATGCCCGAGTCAGTGCCATATCAACACTCACCGGTGCGATCCGTTCACCGGCTGCCCAGGCCTCCACGCGATCAGTGTGGTAAGACAGCTTGTGGGAGTCGAGAATCAGCGCACCTTCCCGCGTCTGAACGGCGACACTCATGCTTTCACCTCAATCCCACGGAGATTTCTGAGCGAGTTACGATCACCCAGCGGCTCGAGCCACACCGCCAGGCCAGGATCGATCGAATCCTTCAAGAACGACTCAAGATCAAGCAACAAGGTCCCACGTTTATCCGCAGGAACAGGCTCGCGCAGCGCGAGAATTACCTGCCCATCCGATTTCGCTTCCACGAACACAAAAATATCGCCGGAGGCGCCCATCTTCTCGCGCACGGCATTTTTCACCGACTCAAGTCTCTCCTCATCACGTAGTCGACCCCAGGCCTGCCCAGGCACAGGCGTCTCTGTGCTCGCATACTGAATCGCGCTAGTCATAACTCCCCGTTTCTATTTGGCCCTGGTTACAAACCTGCAAAAATCTCAAAACGGCCCGGTGAATCCTAGATTGGGCGTGTCATGCGGTCCCTTCCTGGCCATCCGATCGCAGAATTCGCGATACTGAGAAGTCGTCCTGTCGACGCTGAGTAGTTCCAGCACCTTGTCGGCAATGGTTTGGGCCCAAGGATAATACTCCTCTGCCATGAAAGGAGAACTGGGCACAGGATGATCCGGCGATGCGACACGCACCGGTTGAACCTTCAGCGCATCAAAGGCGCTCTCGACGACCTGGCTGATGACCTCTCCGGCAATACTGCCGGTCCGAAATCCTGTGTCCGCAACGACCAATCGTCCGGTCTTCCGAACGGAACTGATGACACTCCCCAGATCGAGCGGCCGCACACTACGCATGTCCAAAACATCGATGCCAATACCCATCGTTGCCATCAATGCCTTCGCCGCAATCAATGCCTCGACTGCCATATAGGAAAATGCGGCGACCGTCACGGCATTGCCTTCATGCAACAGCTTGGCATGGCCGATCGGAACTCGGTAGTAGGCTTCCGGAACATGGTCTTTGATTTGGTGCAGCCACCGATGCTCAATAAATACGACCGGATTGTTATCTTCGATCGCGGAAATCAGCAGGCCCTTTGCATCATGCGCCGTCGTGGGCATGACAACTTTCAGGCCAGGCACCTGGGCAAACATCGCTTGCAGACTCTGAGAATGCTGCGGACCCTGCCCCCAGCCTCGCCCGACTATCAGGCGCACAACCATCGGCACCGACGATTTTCCATCGAACATATAGTGCCATTTTGCCGCGTTGTTCACTAACTGGTCCATCGCCAGCAACGCAAAGTCGATCCGTTGGTGGACCATGACCGGACGCAGACCTGACAACGCTGCGCCGATGCACACACCGGTTACGCCATTTTCTGACAATGGCATGTCAAACACGCGGCTTGCGCCATGTTTACCCTGCAATTTTGCAGTGGTATTGAAGATGGCCTTGGGATCGGGAACGCCCTCTCCTATCACAATGACCCGTGGATCCCGCTCCATCGCCTGGTCAATGCCTTCACGAATCGCCTGCGCGAAGGTGATGTCCCGCACTACCGAATCAGGCATACAGCCGTTCCTCTGCCGCTTGGGGTGATGGCTTCGCGCTGGCAAGGGCGAACTGAAACGCCTCTCTGATTTCTTCGCGTATCCCCGCCTCAAAACTATCGACTTCCGAAGAAGACGCGACGTTTCGATGTTTCAGCCTTGTTAAAAACTTCGCGATCGGACAATCTTTCAGCCCACTCTCGATTTCCGGCTGGGAACGATAATTGAGATCATCATCGAAACTAGGCCCGCAATGCTCTCTCCAGCGATACGTTTTGAACTCGATGAATTGCGGCCCTTTGCCGGCTCGAGCATTGTCCACGGCAGCCTTTGCGATGGACAGAACTGCCTCAACATCATTCCCGTCGCCGCTACAAGCCGCCACCCCGTGCGCCTCGGCGACTCGATAAATTGGACGGTCCGGCTGCCTTTCGGTCAAACGCGTGTAGACGGAAAATTCGTTATTCTCACAAACAAACACGACAGGAAGTTTGTGCAACGCAGCAAAGTTGAGCGATTCGTGAACGACTCCCTCTTCAAAACAACCGTCGCCAAAAAACACCACGCTGACCCGTGGCTCTCCCAAAAGAGCGGCCGCCCACGCTGAACCGACCGCTAACGGAACCGTTCCTCCGACGATCGGCGTCGCGCCCATAAACCCGACCGCTAAGTCAATTAAGTGCATGGAGCCGCCGCGCCCGCCGCAACAACCCGTCGCCCGCCCGTACAACTCGGCGATCATGGCCTTCAAGTTGCCGCCCCTGGCAAGATAATGCCCGTGCGCTCGATGATTGCCGAATACTACGTCGTTACCGGATAGAGCCGCGCACACTCCGACGGCGATCGCCTCCTGTCCGATGCACAAGTGCATTGGACAACGCATCTCCTGTTCGGCATAGCGATCCGCCAAGGCCTCTTCGATCCGCCTGATTCGCAGCATCGAATGCAACAATGCTAATTGATCTGTTTTTCCCATTGCCCGTCCTGTGCTATTTCAACAAGGTCGCCGCATACTTATTCAAGGCCACCGGATCAACCGGCTCTCGATTACAAACAATCTGGACGTCCATCGCCGCAGCAACGCTCCCGACAAAGGCCGCCACTTCAGCATTCAACCGCTTGGCCGCGCACAGTCCGGCCAATGACAGGAAGGCATCACCAGCCCCGATGCGATCCACCACCTTCGTAGAGAGCGCCGGCACCTTATAGAAGGTCTTGCTCTCCCGATCAAACATCATGACGCCTCTGGTCCCTCGCGTCACAGCCAATTGCCGGACCTGGGCTCTCTCACCGACTTGCCTCGCGACGACTTCGAGTGAGTCATGCCGATTGTGAGCCGCCATGCGCAATTCAGGTTCATTGAGAGAGACGAAGTCCGCTCGGGGATACCGATGAATCACATGATACCCGCGATTGCCGCTATTGATCTGGGTATTCACCGCGAGAAACTTTGCTTTCTTATCGAGGACGGCAATCATCGCCGGAGTAATGAATCCGTTACCGAAATCCGGCACGACCACCACGTCATAAGAGGCAAGGTTAGCTTCAAGCCACTGACACACGCTGTCTTCGGCGTCTCTCAGAAGTGGATCCTCCCTGAAAAAATACACTTCGAACAGCTTTGCCAGGTCAGAATCGACGAAGCGTCGTTTCGTGACGGTCGGCGCATCCTCAAAATAGAAGAACACCGGATTCACGTTCTTCAGTAGTTTCTCGCGAATAAACTTCTCATGACTGTCGACTGCGCCCAACCCGGTAACGAGGGTGACGGAAGCCGTAAACCCTGCAATGTGGTTCGCAACCGCGATCGCACCGCCGGCAAATTGCTCTTCGGAGTCGTACCGGACTGCAAACACATTCCCCTTGCCGGTTTGCCCAAGCGGCACCGTGTAGTGATACTGATCGACGATCGCATCGCCGACGACTAACACCTTCAGGTCGGAAAGAGAGGCGATCTGGCCTTGTATCGCTTTATCCGACCAACGGCTTCGAAAGCCCTGCAGAAACTCTTTCGTTTCAGGGGGGAACACGTTGAAATGTTCATTCAGCAAATTACTTGAGCTGAAGGTGATCTCATCGGTATAGAAAATATGGCCGCCATGCGCTTCGACTGCTTCCTGTTCTCGTGCAATATTCCCTGTAACATCGTCACCGTGGGAACGATAATCGCTCCCTTTGGCATATATGCTCGGACGGATTTCGTGCAACACTTCAACAGCTGACACCGCATGGTTGACCGCCACAAAGTCGACACAGGCCAACGCCGCCAAACTTTCCGCCCGTAAATGTTCACTGAAAACAGGCCGCCCAGGCCCCTTGTTGACGAAGGCATCCCCGGTCACCGTCACAAACAACACATCGCCTTCCTGCCTGGCCCGCTGAAGGTACCGGATATGTCCCGTGTGCATGAGATCGAACGTACCGTGGCACAACACGACGCGTTTACCGATTCCCCGTAGCTGCCGCGAGCGCTCGGCTAACGCTTGAATGGTTATAATCTTTTGAGTCGTCATGATCTCGCCAGTTCACCGCCATCGGCTCCGAACCGATCGGCCATATTGTGCAGGAGGAATTGATGTCCGATTTCCACTTGCCCATAGTTGCGGGAGTCCAACCAAAGATTGACATCGCCCAACGACCGCAAAGGATTATCGCCCGCAAATCCGGTGAGCGTAATGACGCGCATGCCACCAACCGTTGCCTGGGTAGCCGCATTACGAATATTTTTAGAATTTCCCGAACTACTGATCGCGATCAAGACATCCTGCGGCTTCCCGACTTGCGACAGGATCCGCGCAAAGGCATTCTCATAGCCATAATCGTTGGCCATGCACGTCAAGAGAGAAGAGTCGTGAAGAGTAAAGGCTCGTAACTTCGCCACGTTCACGAAATCATTCACCGTATGACTTGCCACCGACGCACTCCCGCCGTTGCCGATAATATAGATGCTACTCTTACTTTGACGCGCTTGAACCAGTATGCCCATTACCGCGGCAATTCCAGGCTCTGCCCCTAACGCCTCGCTCTGTTTTCCGGTTACTTCACAGCGGTCAAGCAAGGCGGCGAATTGCACAGCACATGCGTGTAACGAAAGAGATGTCGTAGTTGGCATCACGATTGCGCGTCTCCCAAATAATGGAACCATGCGGCAGTCGCCTGATTGATACTTGCCGGATTCCATACCGGCGCGTCTTTCCAATCATTGATTCTCTCGAGCATTTGGCCCACCCCTTCCTCAAAAGAGATGCGGGACCGCCAGCCAATTAACTTCTCGATTTTCCTGACATCGGCATAGGTGCAATCAGGTTCTCCCGGCCGTTTCTGGATATATTCGACCGCTCCTCCCAGCAATTCAACCAGCCGGTTGACGCTGTAGTGACTGCCGCTCCCGACATTCATCGCCTCACCGGAAACACTCGATTGCGCCGCGCAAAGAAACGCTTCGGCCACATCCGTGACATAGGTAAAGTCTCTTGTCTGCGTACCATCTCCGACTACGGTCAAAGGCCGCCCCTTGAGCTTTTGCGCCAGGAACACTCCAAATACCGCGCCATAGGCCCCGGTGGTGCGTGATCGGATTCCAAACACGTTGAACAGCCGCAATGAAACCGTAGGAAACTTGTACACCTTCGCCCAGTGAAGCACGAGTTCTTCGCCCATATATTTCGTCAGCGCATAAGGATATTGAGGTTGAATCGGCGCCGACTCCGGAGTTGGATACAGATCCGGAATGCCGTAGCTCGACGACGAAGCCGCGTACAAGAATCGCTTGACCCCGCTTCGCCGCGCGCACTCAAGGACATTGAACGTGCCGGACACGTTCGTGCTGTAATATTGGCTTGGCATCTCAATTGACGGAACAATATCCGCCAAACCTGCGAGGTGGAACACCCAATCCGCCCCTTCAAATAACGGCTGAAGGCCTGAGGGATCGCGAATATCTGCGTTCGCGAACTTGAAGTGCGGATGGCCAACCACCGACTTCAAATTCTCAAGCCGCCCCGAGGTGAGATTGTCGACGACAAGAACTTCATGCCCTTGGGCAATCAGCAATTCCGACAAGTGACTGCCTATAAATCCGGCGCCGCCAGTTACGATAGTTTTCATTTGGATAGTGAGGTCGAGTTAAATGAAATTGACGTGATGAACGAGACCTTCGCGCATTTGAAAAAGGTAGCGATTCACTTCATCCATTCTGCAATTCTTCCGACACTCATGAATATTCAGCTCGTTCCTCACAAAATGGAAGTTGGCCTGCCGCCTGCTCCCTTCCCAGATTTCCTGGAAGGAATTCTCATTGAGATTGCCATATTCGAATCGTTTATCCAACAAATACGCGCTGCATCCATACACGGCACCGTCAGCCATCACATACGCCCAGAAGAACGGAGTGGCATTGCATTTCGTATACCGCTCTCCTTCGCTCTCCATGTACTTTTTCATCGTCTTCTCGCGAAACACAACCTGGAATTTGTCGGTATTGAGTTTCGCCAACGATTCCGCCATCGTCAGATACGCGCTGTAATCCACACTCTCATAGAGATGCGTTTCACTGAACAGGTGCTGAGAGTAGGGCTTCACCACCAGATAATCCAATCCGATTTCGTCCCGGCATATCAATGCCAACGTTTCCATCTCCGTGGCATTCTCCGGGAGCAGCAACGACTGGACTCCGATGTTGCACGCGAGCCCTCGCTCCGTTCGCGATCGAATCGCACGTTTGAGATTACTGACGACACGGTCAAAATCGCGCTCATGGGTCTGATGAATCTTGGCATAAGTGGCTGCCACCCCGGCATTGAGAGACACTTTGATCCAGGAAGTCCGCGGCAATGACTGCTCAATAAAGGACTCATTGAAGACAGTCGCGTTGGTGGTGAAGGCGACATCTATGCCTGCATCCTTGGTCGCTTTCACAATCTCGTTAATCTGTTTGTGCAGGAGCGGCTCACCTTCTCCAGCGTACATGATGCTCTTCACCCCGAGACGCCCCATCTCTGACAAACGCCCCGCCAGCATATCCGCGTCCAGCATCCGGCTTTGGTAGCCGATATAATCGACCGCACAAAACGTGCAGCGGTGATTGCAGGCCCCAACGGGGGACATCTCGACATAAATGGGATACACACTCTTGGCTTTCTCCCAATCATCCCCCGCTTCGAGAAACTGGCCAACTCGGCCTGGATGAAACGTGAGTTTATGGCTATCGATCCGAAAAATATCAGACATGGGTCCCCCACATATTTGTTCGGGATTTTAGCATACGAACCACCGAAGATTGCACGCGAATCACGATCTGGAAAGCAGCCGCTGCTCCAAGGCTGTCAACCGGCATGACTCAGATGGACGAGGCGCTCTGCGTTGCACCCACTCGTTGGCCACAGCCCCTGCACCACAACGACTATCACCCGGCACCCGCAGGATTCAAACATTGAGTAGGAGAGTCTAACTCACGGCGCAATTCTTCAACTCAACAAATCTTCCTGCGATGGAGACTACTTCACATCTTCATCACGGTTAAACCGGCACCACATCCCGCACATCGATCTCCACCGCCGCCGCCTGCTGAATCAAGCGGACACCAATGACCAAACGATGGCGCTTTTCTTTGCGCAAGAGAATGCCCTGCACGCCTTGCAATGGCCCTCGGACCACCTCCACCTGCATACCCTCGTGAAGATACGGATGGGAATCATATGGCAGGACACTCGTCATGAGCGTCTTCAATGCTTCAATCTCAACATCTGGAATCGGTTCGGGACGGCTCCCGCTTCCGACAATCTCGACCACACCTGAGACTTGCTGAACCGGGAGCCTGGTCTCCCGTGAAAACCTCACGAAGCAGTAGCCTGAAAAGAGCGGCACTTCGACTTCCTTCTTGCGGTCCTTCCACTGGCTCAGCCGCTTCACGGTCGGCAGCAGCGGCTCGATCCCTTGCTTTTCCAGCTGGTCCCGCACCAGCTTCTCGTGACGAGACCTGGTCCGTACGGCGTACCAATGAGATTGGGAAGGGGCCACGAACACAGCTTCGCCCTCTCACTTACAGTGAACACAAAAAACTACCTGAGCGTACGGTCTACTCAGGCCGTAGGTCCGAGCGCGAGCACCTTGCCGTTCGGAACCTGGTACCGCAACAGCATTTCACCGTGTTCATGCGACCGATCGAGATCGGCGAGCACTACGGCATCAAACTCCCACTCTTTCAACACACTCGGATGCGAGACGGGATACGAGAGAAACGTTCCAGCCGTCTCGTCGCTGACAAACCCGACTAACTCCATGTCCATCTCCCGCAAAGAGAGATAGGCCATTTCGGCAAATTCGCTGGTTCCAAAGATCACAATCCGCCGACCTCCCACCACGGTGACCCGCGACAGGACATCGCGCAGCCGGGCACGCATCTCCCGATAGTGAGAGAGGGAGTACTGCATGTAGAGATACGTGAGCCTGGATTTCTCGGCAAATCCTTGAGGCGTGAGTAGATACCGAATCCGGTGAGATGGGATGGTCGTGATCTTGACGTACCCTTTTTTCGCGAGTCGCTTCAGATACAGATTCGTGAGACCGAGCGCCACACCCAGTTTAATGGCGAGGGAGCGTTGCGTGACTGCACCGTCTCGCTCCAACTCCGTGAGCAGAATAAGGTTTCGTTGCCCTTGAAGATTCATCTTTTTTTCAGATGGTTCAGGAAAACGTTCAGGATATGAACACAATTAGCAGAGGGAGTCAAGAAAGAATTCCACAATAGGTAGGGATATCAACGCCCTAGGGCAATAGTGGCAAATCGGCGGAGCTAGATATGGTGGATCGTTAATGGCTGGGCAGACCGAACAACCGCTCCGAGTCGAGCGGCGACATCCTGAACAGTAAATCGATCGAGACAATCCCAATAGGGGCACGCCTCGCCAATACATTTTTCACAGGCTGGCACATCCGGGCGAAGCAGCACCCCACGCCCTAAAGGCTTCCAGCGCGTCGGTGAATTGTTTTGGCGTGGATCAAACAGGCTGACCGTCGGCACGCTGAGGGCTGCGGCTAGATGAGCCGGACCGGTCGCGCCGGATACCACCACCTGCGCGGCCCCAATCATCGCCATCAACTCCCGGACAGAAAGCTGGCCCATGAGATTGCCGATCCTGGGGTGAAGCACAACGCCATCCAAGGCCTCGCGCTGGAATTGATCGCCCTCGACCGGGCTGCCGGTCAATCCCACCGCATAGCCCTGTTGCGCCAGCGTCTGGGCAAGATCCCGATACTGTGCCGGCCGCCAGTGCCTGGCCGACACACCGCCAGGATGAACCACGACTCGCGGCTGTACAGGCCCGCTCCATCGCCGCTCTCCGTCAACCCGCTCGGCATCGGTGAGCTGAAGCGCAGGCGCGACTACAGGAAGCGGCGTCAGCCCAAGCCCCTTGAGCATCTCCACATTGCACTCAGATTCATGTTTCTGAAAACTGCTTCGGTGTTCATAGATCCAGCGATTCGCCAGCACACTCTGCCAGCGGAAGCCCGTCGCCACGCGAATCGAAATGCCGGCCCGCCAAGCGGCCCACATCAACCGGCGAAACGGCTTGAGAAAAATGACCGCATCGATCCCCCCTGAAAAAGCCTGCATCATCTCGGGAATCGACGCCTGCAAGGAAATCGTTCGCACATAGTCCACATCCGGACAGTGCGCTAAGATCGGCGCGGCCACAGGATTCGCCAGCACGCCGATTCGAACGCCGGGCATTAATTGCCGCAATTGCGCCGCGACCGGAAGCGACAGCACCAGATCGCCAATGCCGTCTGGCCGCACGATCAGCACATTCATCGGGGCACCGCACGACAGGATTGCTGCGCCAGCACCGCCGCCACCACCTGTTCAGGAGAAATCAACTCAAGACATTCCATCGGAACCGCATGGCGGCAGACCCGGCTGAAGCAGGGGCGGCAAGAAATGTCATGGGTCAAGACGGTATGCCCTGCTCCGTAGGGACCGGTACGCACCGCACTGGTCGGCCCGAAGATCGACACCACCGGCGTCCCC